>JBIQJK010000042.1:0-28087 GCA_044507535.1 Planctomycetaceae bacterium
GCCGCGCGTGGCCCTGCCACATTGCTTTTTGCGGCGGCTGCGCGGCGGGATCGGGAGAGCACAAAAGTGTGCAGCAGGTGAAGGGCGGTTCGATGCGGGGCGACCGCCGCGGGGGCCCGTACGGACCGGGCGCTCGCGTGCCGGCCCGGCGACGGACCGCCCGTGCGACCATGCAATATTCGTGTTGGAACTCAGCTCGGGCTCGAATGGGTTTCACGTTAGTTTAAATGTCGGCCCCTAAGGTTCCATGCTGGCGTCGGCGGGCTCCCCGCCGTGCGTCCGGCCGTGGAGCGATGCGGTGGCCGGCGAGAGCCTTTACATCGAGGTCGTGGGCCCCGCGGGGATGCGGGGGCGCGTCGATGCGGCGCGCTGGCCGCTGGGCCGACCGCCGCCGGAGGGTCCGGGGCCGGACGAGGTTGTGCGGGTGCAGCTCGAGGACGGGCGCGAGGTGCACGTCCCCCGCGAGACGCTCAGGCCGCTGGGCGACGGCCGGTACGAGTTCGATGCGCCGCCGGGGCGGCGGGGCGGTGCAACGGTGATCCCGGTCGTGCAGGAGGAGCCGCGGGTGACCACGCGCACGGTGGACCGCGGGGGCGTGCGGGTGCGCAAGGTGGTCCGCGAGCGAGAGGAGGTCGTCCAGGCCCCGCTGCGCGGCGAGCGGGCGGCCATCGAGCGGGTGATGGTGCAGCGGGAGGTGAGCGGGCCGATGCCGGTGCGCGAGGAGGACGGGGTGCTGATCGTCCCCCTCGTCGAGGAGGTGATGGTCGTCCGCAGGGCGTGGGTGCTGCGCGAGGAGATCCGGATCCGCAAGCAGGGGTACCGGGTCGAGCGGCCGCGGCGGGTGACGCTGCGCTCCGAGGATGTGGTCGTCGAGCGTCTGGAGCCGGGGGCGCCGGCGGGGGAGGGTTGAAACCGTTGGTTCGGCCGTGCCCGCGAACGGGCGCGGGGCACACAGGAGACCGGACATGGCCAGGACAGTAATTGGACTCTTTGACAAGTTCGAGCAGGCCCAGTCCGCGCTGGACGACCTCGTGGCTTCGGGGTTCTCTCGCGAGGACCTGAGCATCGTCATGCACGAGCAGACGGGGCGGAGCGCGGGGATCGAGCCGTCGCGCGGCGAGGGGGGCGAGCAGAGGGGCGGCGCGGCGGAGGGGGCGGCCTCGGGCGCCGGCGTGGGCGCGGCATCGGGCGCGGCGCTCGGGGGCGCGGCGGGGCTGCTCGCCGGGCTGGGCGCCATTGCGATCCCGGGGTTCGGCGCGCTGCTCGCGGCGGGGCCGATCGTGGGGCTGCTCTCGGGCGCCGGCATCGGCGCGGGGGTGGGCGCGGTGGCGGGCGGGCTCATCGGAGCGCTGACCAAGGCGGGCGTCCCCGAGGAGCAGGCCAACCTCTACGCCGAGAGCGTCCGCCAGGGGGGCACGCTGCTGATGCTCCACGCGGAGAACGACGAGCTCGCGGACAAGGCGGCCGACGTCATGGACCGGCACGGCGCGGTGGACATCGAGGAGCGCGCCGGCATGATGCGCGGCGGCGCTGGCGCGGCGATGGAGACCGGCGCCGCCCAGACGGAGGCGACGCCCGGCCGGACGATGGAGCCGCGGGCCGGCGAGGTCCGAGAGGGAGAGGTCCGCGAGCAGGTGATCGAGGAGCAGATGCGCGTCGGCAAGCGCGAGGTCGGGCGCGGCGGGGTCCGCGTCTACTCGCGCGTGACGGAGCACCCTGTCTCCGAGCAGGTGCGGCTGCGCGAGGAGCACGTGCGCGTCGAGCGCCGGCCGGCGGACCGGCCGGCGACCTCCGAGGAGCTCGCCGCGGGGCAGGAGGAGGTCGTCATCCGCGAGACGGCGGAGGAGCCGGTGGTGCAGAAGGAGCCGCGGGTGGTCGAGGAGGTGGTGCTCTCGAAAGAGGCGGAGGAGCACGTCGAGGAGGTCCCCGGCACGGTGAAGCGCCGCGACATCGAGGTCGAGCGGATCCCGGGGCAGGAGGCTGGGGCCGGCGCGGGCGCGATGGACCTGGAGCCGGAGTTCCGCCAGCACTACCAGCGGGAGTTCACCACGGGCGAGCAGTTCGAGCAGGTCGCGCCGGCGTACCGCTACGGCTCGCAGCTCAGCGCCGACCGCCGGTTCCAGGGGCGGAGCTGGGACGAGGTCCGCCAGGACGCCCGGAGCGACTGGGAGTCGCGCAACCCCGGCACGTTCGACCGGATCGAGGGCGCCATCCGCTACGCCTACGACCGTGCTCGCGGCAGGGGCGGCGGCGGGATGCGCACGTAAGGTGCGGAAGCGGGGGGCAGGGGGGAATTCGGGCGGGGGTCAGCGCGGGCCGATGGCCGCCGGCTGGAATGCCGGCGACCGTCGGCCTGCCTTCGTTGTGATCGGCGGCGGAGGGGGGAGGGGGCGTTGGGCCGCTACTTGCGGCACCAGTAGACCGAGGCCGGGGGGAGGTTCTGCAGGACTCGCGTCCGCAGCTGCACCTCGGAGAAGTGGTTCTGCATGAGCCGCTTGACGCGGTTGACGCTGGGCATGATCCCCTCGATGCGGTAGGTCAGCAGCGTGAAGCGGCCCCCGGGGCGGAGGATCTCGCTGGTCTTGCGGAGCAGTTCGTCCTGCAGCTCCGGCGGGAAGAGGAGGAAGGGGAGGCTGTTGACGACGACGTCCACCTCGCCGGGGCGGACGCCCTCCTTCTCCAGGATGGCCGGCACGTTGCGCGCATCGTCCTGGTGGAGGTGGACCGCCGGCCAGCGCTTGCGGATCTCCTCGGCGAGGCCGGGGTTGCGCTCGATGGCGATGAAGCGGCAGCCGGCGGGGATGCGGGTGAGGACCTCCTGGGTCAGCGCGCCCGTGCCCGGGCCGTACTCGACGACCACGCTCGCCTGCTCGAGCCCGAGCCCGGTAACCATGACGCGGGAGAGGGTCTTGCTGCTGGCGAAGCAGGTGCCGAGCTCGACGGGCGCCTTGAGGAACTCGCGCAGGAAGGCGAACCCGCCGCGGCCGCCCCCGCCCCCCCGACTCCGCGCCGGTTCGGACTCCTGAACTCCCGCGCCGCGCTCGCCGCCGAGTTGACTCATCCTGATCTCCGATTCAATGCCGGCGCAGCGCCGGGTCTGTGGATTCCGGGCGTCCGCGGGGAGCGGGCGCGGGGTGTGTGGACATGGACAGGCTAGCCGCCGCGAGAGGAGCGTCGCACGAGATGAGGGCGGGGCTCATCTCCATTCGCGGGCAGCGCCCGCGGGGCAGGCCGCGACGCCGAGGTCGGCCGGCGAATGGAGATTGTGCAGGACCGCGGCGCGGCGTCGTTGGGGAGCCAATGGAGAGGAAGAGAGAGGGCGGCACCAGCAGATGTTCCTGGCCGGGGCGTTCGGGCGGGGTCAATGCGGACCGGCATGCCGGGGAAGGGGGCCAACGCCCGGGGCTCGGGTGCGCGTGGGCTATGGTATCGCGTCGATGGTTCGGGGTCAGGCGAGGGGGCCCGCGTCGCGCGCTTTGCCGCGATGTTCGATCGGGATCGGTTCGCGGTCGCGATGATTCTCCGTGAAAAGTCATGCGGCGGAACGAGCCGGGGGCCGTGCAGTTCCCGCACGCATCGCCGGCGGACCCGGTAGACTGCGGGTGTTTGCACGCGGGGGAGGCGGCGCGGAGTGGTCGGCATGAACAAGGTCGTGATCCGGGTGGTGGTGCTGCTCCTCGTCGGCGCCGGCGCGTTGGTGGGGGCGTACTTCTACAAGGTCGGGCAGACTGAGGCGGCCGGCGCGAAGCTTCTCGACGAGGCGCTGGCCGACCTGGCCGACGTGGAGGTCGATGGCGAGGGCCGCGCGTACATCGAGGGGCTGGCCCGACGCTACCACGCGGAGGCCGCGGCGAAGGCGTTCGACTCCGGGGGCGAGCTCACCGGCGGCACGTACGACGTGAACCGCTACCAGCTCGTGCTGATCGACTCGATCATCGCGCACGCGCGGCGCGACGGCGCGGACGCCGTCGCCGATGCGCTGGAGGCGTTCAAGCCGGATGCGCGGCTGGAGCTCGTCGAGCCACGGTGATGCACGCCCCTATCCGCCCGCGGCGATCGTCTCCGCGAGGCGCAGCAGCGTCAGCGGCGCGCTCCCCTCGGCGTTGTTGTTGGCGATGACCCACGCGGGCCGGCCCGCCCCCAGGGCGCGGGCGCACATCGCGGCGACGGCCGAGCGGTTGCCGGGGTCGTCGTCCACGATGCGGTTGAAGGGGGCGTAGCGCCGGCCCGCGGCCTCGTAGCTCGCCCCTTCGCGGAGCATCCACCGCAGCACCAGCGCGGGCCCTCGCTCGGGCGGGATCAGCGAGGCCTGCGCCTCCAGCGGCGGCATGCCGGGGTGGACGTTGAAGGCGTGGCAGACGCCCCCCTCGGCGCTCGTCCCGGCCCGGGGGGCCATGGCGATCGCGTCGGCGTACTCCTGCGTGAAGAGGTTGCGGTTGCGGAGCTCGACGGCGTAGAGCGGGCCCCGCGGCAGGTCGGCGAGGAAGGCCGAGAGGCGGGCGTAGAACTCGGCGCGGGCGCGGTCGCCGCGGAGGGGCATCGGGGAGAACTGGAAGAGGATCGGTCCGAGCTCGTCCCCCAGGCCGCGCGAGGCGGGGCCGATCAGGGTCGCGGCGGCGAAGCGGGCGTCGAGGAAGCGGGGGTTCGGCCCGCCGCCTCGCTCGAGCGTCGGGCGGGTGACCGCGCTGGGGGCCTTGACGAGGAAGCGGAAGCCCTCCGGGACGGCCGCGGCGTAGTCGCGGAACTGGGCCTCGGGGAGCGGGGCGTAGAACGTCCGGTCGATGCCGACGGTTCGGAAGATGGGGAAGGCGGCGTAGGCCGCGAGACCTCGCCGGGCCAGGTCGCTCGCGGTCGCTTCCTCCGCGTAGACCAACCCCTTCCACCCAGGGAAGGACCACGACGAGGTTCCCAGCCGCAGGCCCGGCGGCAGCTCGTCGGCGAGGAGCCGCACGGATCTGGGGATGGGGGCCGGGCGGATCGGCGGGCCGCCCTGCCCGGCGCGGCGGGAGCGGCGCGGACCCTCGCCGAAGAGCGTGGACTGGCCGGGCTGGTCGCGGCGGGAGACCATCGGGGAAACCCTCGGTGCAGCGTAGTGGGGGGATGCGGGGGCGGTGTTGGCCGCGGCTCATCCGCGGCCGGTGGTGGGCCACCGAGCGTCCGGGCGCGGCTATCGTGTCGCACCTGTGATGATCAGAGTGTGACGCCGCATCTTGTTCGGAGACACGCCATGGACCACCCGCTCGCGCTCCTTGCCGCCGTAGCCATCGCCGCCGTTGTGTGCCTCGCCGCCTCGCCCGGCCGCGCCGAGGTCGTGACCCGGACGGTCGAGTACACGCACGGTGGGACGACCTTCCAGGGGTACCTCGCCTACGACGACGCGGTGGAGGGGAAGCGCCCGGGCGTGATGGTGGTGCACGAGTGGTACGGGCTGGACGACTACGCGAAGCGGCGGGCGCGCGAGCTGGCCGAGCTCGGCTATGTCGCGCTGGCGGCGGACATGTACGGCGACGGCAAGGTCGCCGCGTTGCGGGAGGAGGCCGCGAGCCTCGCCGGCGCCGTCCGCGGCGACGCGGAGGTGATGCGGGGCCGGGCCGCGGCGGGGCTGGAGGCCCTGCGCCGGCAGCCGGAGACGGACCCGCAGCGCCTCGGGGCGATCGGGTACTGCTTCGGCGGCACCGTCGTGCTCGAGCTGGCCCGATCCGGTGCGGACCTGGATGCCGCGATCAGCTTCCACGGCGGCCTGGGCACGCAGCGGCCGGCGGCGAAGGGGGAGGTGAAGGCCCGGGTCGTGGTCTTCAACGGCGCGGAGGACCCGATGGTCCCCCACGAGGAGCGGCAGGCCTTTATGAAGGAGATGACCGGGGCGGGGGTTGACTGGCAGCTCGTCGAGTACGGCCACGCCGTGCACTCGTTCTCCAACCCGGACTCCGGCAAGGCGGGGATCCCGGGCGTAGCGTACAACGAGAAGGCGGACCGGCGGAGCTGGGCGGCGATGCGCCAGGTCTTCGAGGAGGCGTTCGGGGACGAGTGAGGGTGAGGGGAGGGGGGCGCGTGCCCCGGGGTTATCCGGACGGATGATGGCCCCGCGGCGCCCTCAAGCAGGTCGGCCTCCACAACATCGTGGCCGGGCCGTGAAAACCGGCGCGGTTCTTGGCGATGCCCCTTGCGGCGAGCGGCCGGGGCTGGCATGATGCCGGGCTGTGGCGGCGCGGAGACGGGTGGGCCGCGGCCGCCGGGCTGGAGGCGGTATGGACGAGCGAGGCATCGGCGGGATTCTTCTGGGCCTCCTGATCGCGGGCGGTCTGATCGGGCTGCGGTTCTACAACCGGGCCGATACGGGCTCGGAGGTCCGCGAGGCGGCGCACTCGATCATCATGACGATGGACGGGTACAGCCAGAACCAGGAGTACGTGGACTTCATCTTCAACGTCGCGCACAAGGAGGCGTTCGACGATGCCTACCGGATGGGGGGCCGGCGGCGGCGTTCGACCTTCGATGAGGATCTCTACTTCGACACGCTGTTCGCGACCATGATCAACCAGTCGTCGCGCGACGGCTCGACGCACATCGCCGAGGCCCTGCAGAAGGTGCGCGACCGCGGGCTGGACTAGGCGGGGACGGCTCGCTCTTCTTTCTATCCGGACCTTCTCGCTGTCTAGAAGAGCAGGCGCAGCCCCAGCACCAGCGCGTAGTCCGACTCGGGGCGGTGGTCGAGGTCCTGGTAGACCGGGATCTGCACCGAGAGCTCCGCGGCCCAGCGCTGCGCCTCGTAGAGCAGGCCCGGCGACAGGTAGATCTGGTGGTCGCCGTTGGTCTCGTAGAGACCGTTGAGCTCCAGCACGCCGTAGAGGGCGGCGGTGGTGCTGCCGGTGTAGACGGCGGGGGTGACGCGGTAGAGGTACGCCAGGTCGTAGCGCAGCAGGTCGGCGAGCGACTCGCCGGGGCGGACCGGGTCGTCGGCTTCGCCGGTGGTGAAGGTCCATCTCGCCGCGGCGTTGAGGCCGTGGCGGCCGTGGACGTAGGTCGCCACGGCGCCGATCATCGGCGCCACCGACGGGGGGCCGAGGCTGTCCGGGCCGACGGGGACCTCCAGCCCGGCGAGGACGCTGGCGCGGAGGGTGTCGATGGGGCCGAAGTCGTCGCGGTAGACGCGGAGCTTGCCGGTGAGGGCGAGGCCGGAGAGGCCGCGGTCGATCTCCCGCTCGCCGGCGGCGCGGAAGTCGGTGTCGCGGTAGGCGGCGGAGAGGTCGAGGTTCAGCGAGAAGTTGCCGGTGACACCGTAGGCGAGGCTGCTGACGAGGGTGAGCTGGTCGATCTGCCGGTCGAGGTCGTCAACCGGGTCGTCGTCGAGGCGGAGGTAGCGGGCCTGCTCGCGCAGGACGAAGCGGCCGGCGGAGGGCTGGGTCGCGGCGGGGGTGTTGATGGCCTCCTGCGCCATCGCGGGGAGGGCGAGGGCGCAGGCGGCGGCGGCGGGGGCCGCGAGGGCGGCGAGACGCGCGGTGTTCATGGTGGAGGGATTCCCGGTTGACGGGGGATGTTCTTTGTTCCAGGCGGGGCGGTCAGGGCGTGTAGATCCGCACGAGGGTGAAGCCGGAGCGGTCCACCGCCGCGGCGAGCTGCGCGGGGGACGGGCGCTTGTCGCCCTCGAGGCCGACGGTGATCTCGCCGGTGCCGAGGTTGACCTGGACGTCGCGGACGCCGCCGATGGCGGCGAGCTGCTCGTCGAGGTTATGGGCGCACAGGGGGCAGCCGAGGCCGTGGACGACCATGACCGCGGTGGAGGCGTTGATGGGGACGGTGGAGGCGGCGTCGAGCGAGTCGGCGGTGACGGCGGCCGCGGGGGGCGTCGCGCTGCCGCCGGACTGGCAGCCGGCCGCGGCGGCGAGGAGGGCGGTCAGGACGGTGGTGATGATGAGGGCGGAGCGGGGGCGCATGAGAATTCTCTCCTGAGGTTGGGTGTGGGGGGCGCGGCTGCTCCCGGGGACCGGCGCACACGGCATGGGTTTCATGGGTCCTGTGGGACCTATGAGACCGATGACGCCGGCGCGGGAGCGGGCGCGATGCGATCAAACGGCGTTCGGAGTGTGGACAACGGCGCTGCCGGCGCGCAGAGGGGGCGCGGCAGAAAGTTGCTGCTACGTCGTCCAGATGCAGTGGAGGGCGTTGAGCGAGTCGCAGGAGATCAGCGGGCGCGGCTCGGTCGTCTCACGCGCCGGGGTTGGCGGCGCGGGGTCGTCGGCCGCCATGATGATGAGGGGACGGAGCGGGGGAAGGCTCGCCCTCAAGTCGCCGGAGGCGGGCACGGGGGCCGGGTCGGGGGTGGGGGCATCAGGGATGGCCGGGGCCTGCATCGTGCAGCCGCACGCGCTCTCGCACAGGCAGAACTCCGTGCAGCAGGCGGGGGCCTGCTGCGGCGCCACCAGCGGCCCGCACGGCAGCGCCCGCACCAGGATCGGGTGGGCGACCAGGGCGGTGAGCAGGATGACGGCGCGGAAGAGGCTCACGAGGGGTATTGTGGCTCGGATTCTGCGGGTGTCAAAGGGTGAGGGGGTGCTGGGCACCCAGCACTCTCTCCTCGTCTCACCGTGTTTTCCCGAAGAGCAGCTCATCGAGCGCCTCGGGCTCGCTGCTGTCGAGCCTCCAGCGGTCGGGGATGCCGAAGCTGCCGTTGTCGGAGGGTTGGATCTCGGCGGTGAGGCGGGCGCAGGGGTGGCGACGGACCTCGGCGAGCAGGGGCGGGTCGGGGAGGCGGAGGGAGCAGAAGCTCCGCAGGCGCAGGTTGCGGTCGATGGTGACGGTCTGGGCCGCCTCGTCCACGTGCGGGCCGCTCCAGCGGCCGGACTCGGGCTCGTACTCGGCGAAGGTGATCAGCGCGAAGCGGTCGAGGCCCGGGAGGCGGACGGGCTTGAGGTCCTGGTCGCCCAGGCCGCGGCCGTCGAGCTCGTAGCCGCCGTCGGGGACGAGGATGCGCAGCTCGCACTTCCGCGTCGGGGGGGCGAGGTCGGCCATGGCGCGGACCTTGTCCTTCAGGACCGCGCCGATGGCGGCGAGGACGCCCTGGTTGAGCACGGGGAGGACGTCCACGAGGTTGGACTGGCGGAGCATGTCGTTCACGCGGTCGGCGAGGGCGGCCATGCCGCGGGCGACGTCGGCGCGGAACTGCTGCTGCCGCTCGGGGGAGAGCGCGGGCACGGGGCCGAGGGGGGACTCGGGGATGAGGCCGCAGGTCTGGAGGAAGAGCTGCGCGCAGTACCGGCCGGCGGCGAGCTCATGCGGGCGGTTCGCCAGCGAGGCGAAGCCCGCGAAGCCGTGCACCTCGCCGCCCCAGAGCTTGATCGGCCGCGGCGGGGCGGGGTTCTGCTCCGTCGGGAGGTTGGCGAAGGGGCCGATGGCGATGAGGTGGCCGCGGTCGCTCTTGCCGGCGAGGTCGAGCGTGAGGTCGAGGGCGACGGCCAGGAGGAGGCGGTGCCACACATCCGCGTCGGGGAGCGAGCCGGGGGAGGGGGCGCTGAGGAAGTCGCCCACGGCGCGGTCGGGCGTCCCCAGCGCGTCCCCCTCCTCGGCGAGGACGCGGGCGAGCTCGCCCGCGAGGGTGAGCCGGCCGGCGGGCATGATCGACTCGGCCGCGTCGGTCTTCAGCTGGCGCTCGCAGAACTCGCGCAGGCCCACGAGGACCGCGGTGCGGCGCTGCGCGGTGGCGGGGTCCGCGGGATCGAGGCGGGGGAGGCGGACGTGGGCGAGGTGGGCGCGGAGGGCGTCGCGGTCCTCGAATCGGCGGCGGGTGGCGTAGACCTTGTCGGCCTCGACGACGCGGGCCTCGTTGGCGATCGCCCCGGCGACGGCGCCGATGTGGGGCGCGAGACGGTCGAGCGAGGCGCGGCGGAAGAGGTCCCAGCCGTCGAGGGAGCGGAGGAGGTTGGGCTTCTGGAGCGAGAACTCGCGGTGGACGCCGACCTCCAGGCTCGGCTCGCCGGGGTCCACGAAGGGGTCCACGAAGATGACGCGACGGTCGAAGTCCCCCGGCCGGCGGGCGTCGAGGAAGGCGGCGAGTCGGAAGGCCTCGCGGATCGGCTCGTTGTTGAAGACGCCGCCGTCGATGTAGGAGAAGCGGAACTTGGGGATCTTGTCCCCCGGAGCCGGTGGCCCCTCGACCCAGGGGAGCTCGCGCGGCCAGAGCGATCGGCCGAACTCGTACTGGCTGCGTGCCAGCACCACCGGCTCGAAGGCGAAGGGGAACGCGCCGCAGGCGATCGTCGTCGCGGCGATCTTCTGCCAGGCCTTCTGCTCGCGCAGGTCGCCCACGAGGCCGCGAGACTCATCGCCGGCGCGGTAGCGGCACCAGCGGCTGGGGTGCACCTCGCCGTCCTGGTACTCGGCGTCGCCGCCGTCGCGGAAGACCAGGTCGAAGACGCGCAGCTCCGCGTGCACCAGGGAGCGCCCGCCGTCGCCGAGGCCGACGAACCCCGCCTCGTAGCGAGACAGGTCGCGCCGGGCGTCGGAGACGAGCGGCGTCAGGTTCGACAGCGAGCAGGCCATGAGCACCCGCTCCCCGAGCAGGGGGGACCGCTCGGAGAGGATCGCCCGGCCGTGCTCGTCCGCCGCGTCGCCGCGGAAGGCGATGTACTCGCCGGCGATGCGGTCCACCTCGCCGCGGTCGAGGATGGAGGCGGTGTGCGTGAGGTCGCGCTGCCCGTCGGGGCCGCGGCCGAGCATGCCGTCGAGGGTGATCCGCTCCCCCCAGATCTCGGCCTGCACGTCCTGGACGATCTGGGCATCGATCAGCAGCCGGCGGCGGCGGCCCTCGGCGGCGCCGGGGTCGGTGGAGAGGGAGGTGAACTCGTCGCCGAACTCGGCGGCGAGGGCGCTGACGGCCGCGGCCTCACGCTGCTCCCGCGACTTTCCCCCGCAGGAGGGGTGGACGAGGGAGCGGAGCATGATCCCCAGGGCCATCGCGCCCGCGCTGGCGCCGGAGAAGGCGTCGATCACCACCCGCTCGTAGCCGGAGCGGAGCACCGCGAGCTTGATCGCCTGCGTGAGGGCGGAGCCGGCGAAGGTCCCCAGGGAGACCCCGCCGCCCATCGCGAACGCCAGCCGCAATTCCTTCTGGACTGGACGTATCGAGTTGGGCTGAGACATCGATCGTTCCGGCGTATGTGCTGGTGTACTCGGTCGTTCAAACGCCCGTATGAGGTCTTCAGCTGCAAGGAGCTCGTCGTCCGGGAGAAGCAATGCTGCAGCCCGCAGGTCCGCTGGGGTAAGACGCGAGAGTCTAAGTAGTCTCAGCTGCAGTTCTGTTGATGGCGAGATTTGTTGACTCAGTACAGCGGCTATGGCCTTTCTTAAATCTTCATTGTCGTGCATCTCTACGAAACTCCACCAGTGTCTCTACGGGGCTACACTTGCCCTGAGCAAGAAGTGAAGCCAACACGATCAGTTTTACCGCCAGTGGAACTGGGGCCAGTGTGGTTGCATCCAGAACTGCCATTCCTAGTTTGGCAGCATTTAGCTCGACGCGGGGCAGCCAAAGTTCGCGACTGGCGTCAGCGTCCCCAGTCAGCGTCGTGTCCATGATGAACGAAGCCGGAATGTCGAAGCGTTGATGAAGTAGTTGGGTTGATGTCACTGCCTTTATAATCCACGCCGGGGAGTGGTCAGCAGTAAACTCTAAAACGGAGTGAATCTCAGTACTGAAGCTCTGTCGCTCGGTTCTGGTCTCTGATTGGGCGTTCTCGGCCTTGAGCGAAAACTCGGCGATACTCCCGGGCGTCGCGATGTCGACATTGCCGCTTCGGTTTCTAGTTAAGCTGCGGGAGTGCTCTGTGTGAGTCTCAGATGTTCGGACGTAAGTCCGATCTCTTCCTGGCTTTAGAGTGCATAATGTCGTCTTGCCGTTTATGCGCACATAGATATACCCTATTTTGCATCCCAGAATGTGTGGTATCTCTGCGGCGACCAATCGGATATGTGTTTCGCATGTGGTCAAAGTTGAAGGTGGTTCTGGGGCAGCGAGGATATTAAGACTGAGGAATTCGGAGTGGTTGGCAAATCGCGTTTGAGGTGTCCATTTCATAGGGGGTGGCGTCCATGGAGGTGCGCTGGAGTGCAGCTGTGTTTCATGCGCCGCGTTCCTGGGGGACGTAGAGCTCTTTGAGTCTTTAGGGTAAAAGCCATTCAGGCGAAGCGCTGGCGCAACAAACTGGGCGATGAGTCACGCATTGATGCGGGACGAAGTGGTCGATCGATATGCCGCCCTTAAGTTGGCGAGCTCGTGCGGCTTTCGCTCGCATGTGACGAGCCTGGCGTAGCTGCTGGGCGGGCGTCGGAGTGACGTACGAGGTGCTGTTCACAAGTGAAATTGCGGGACTACAGCCTGTTGTCTGATGTCCATTCAGGGTTGGGTTGTCCATCGTCGATCGGTGCACTGTACCAAACAAAAGACTTCTTGCAACCCCCCTGAATGGGGCAGTTGACGCTACATGTGGCCACGCTGGTCTGACTCCCCGAACTGTCTAGCGACAGCAACCGATGACTGGTCTGACCGCGACCCGGCAGAAGGAGTCGACATGGCGTGTCCCCTTTTTGTTGCCCTAGGGATCGCGATGGTTGGGCCAGTGACGGCCTCCGCCGCGGCCCAGTCCATCGTCGGTGTGTCGGCGGCAGGTCCGCCCGTGGCGGTCGCGTACGCAGAGAGGGCCGCGCCGGGGGAGGCCGTGTGGCGGAGGTGGGACGGGGAAGCGTGGTCGGAGCCGGGGACGGCGTGGGCCGGGGCGGGCACGGTAGCGTGGCAGGAGCTGCGCGTCTGCTCGGACTGGACGCGGATGGCGCGGGTGAGCCTGGAGTGGAGCGGGGCCGCACGGGTGCAACTCTGGGACGGCTCGGCGTGGGGGGCGGCGGCGGAGCTGACCGGCGACGCCGGCACGAGGTCGTCGAAGGTCGTCGCCGCGGCGTTCGAGCATACCTCCGGCGACCTGCTGGTCGTCTACCGCGAGCGGGACAGCACGGCGCTGCGTTTCCGCACGCACGCGGGCGTTCTCTCGGCCGAGTCGAGCGTCCCGGGGCTGGCGCTGGACGGGCCGGCGCGGTGGATCACGCTGGCGTCGAAGCCCGGTGGGGACGAGGTCGTGATGCTCGCGGCGAGCGCCGCGCGGCTGTACGCGGCCGTGTGGGACGGGTCGGAGTGGGGCTCGCCGGTGACGCTGGAGACGGCGCTGCCGGGGAGCGGGCGGGCGTTCGACGTGGTGCACATGTCGCAATCGGGTCGGGCGCTGGCGGTGTGGGCGCCCAGCAGCGGCGCGCCCCGGGCGAGGATCTGGACGGGGCTGGCGTGGGCGCCGGCGGTGACGCTCCCCTCGCCGGGGGGCGATGTGCGGTGGCTCGCGCTGGCGGCGAACCCGAAGGGGAGCAGCGACGAGGTGCTCGTGGCGACGCTCGACACGGCGCGCGACGTCAACCTGGGCCGCTGGAGCGGGCTGGCGTGGGATGCGTTCACGGAGGTCGAGACCAACGCCGCGGCGGCGGATGAGCCGCGGGTGGGCGTGGCGTTCCAGCCCGACGGGGAGTCGGCGCTCGTGGTGTGGCACGCGGACGGGCACACCGCGCTGCGGTCGCGCGTGTGGAACGGCGTGGCGTGGTCGGCGACGCGGGTCGGGCCGGAGATCGGCATGCCGACGACCTGCATCTCGCTGGCGCCGGGGCGCGAGGGGGACGAGGTCATCCTGGCCGCGAGGGGGGCGATCCGTTCGATCGAGGACTATCTCCTCTACACGGCCGAGGGGAGGCTCGATCCGGGCTCGGCGACGGTCGGCGGGCCGGTCGGCGAGGGGGTTCCCGGCGTCACGCTGCCGACGCCCCCAGCGCCGGGCGGCGGCGGGAGCAGCCTGACCTACGGCAACAACAAGACGGTCACGATCGTCCCGGGGACGTACGGGACGCTGACGTTCGGCAACTCCTGCACGGCGAGCTTCGGGCCGGGGACGTACCGGTTCAAGAGCCTCCAGGCGGGGAACAGCCTGACGCTGAACTTCAACACCGCGACGGGGGACATCGACTTCATCCTCACCGACGGGGACTTCCAGTCCAACAACAACGAGGCGATTATCAACACCGGGGGCGGGCGGGCGACGATCCATGTTCTCGGCGGGGACTTCCGGCTCAAGAACAACGCCGAGGTCCGCGGGTGCGACGTCGTCGCGTACAGCGGCGGCATCACGCTGGGCAACAACGCCGACGTCGCCGGCCGTCTGCACGCCAGGGGGGACGTGGAGATCGGCTCGGGGGTGGTGGAGGCGCCGCCTTACCTCGGAGAGGGGATCGGGCGGCTGTCGGCGGTGGTGTGGAGGGGGGGCGTGCCGGGGGCGCGGGTGGACCTGTCGGCGTCGCCGTCGGGCGCGCCGGCGGGGGGCGTGGTGGCGCTGACGGACCGGCCGCGGGCGGCGCGGCGGGTGATCACGGGGTGGACGGAGATCGACCCGACGAGGTAGGGGGAGGCCGGGTCAGGCGCCGATGTTCAGGACGACCTTGATCCCCTCGCCGCTCTGCATGAGCGCGAAGCCCTTGGCGAAGTCCTCCATGGGCAGCTCGTGCGTGATGATCTCGTCGAGCTCGAGGCGGCCGGAGAGGAGCAGCTCCTCCATCTGGTACCACGTCTCGAACATCTTGCGGCCGTTGATCCCCAGGACGGTCGCGCCCTTGAAGACGACGTGGTTGTTGAGGTCGAAGGTGATGGGGCGGGAGGGGATGCCCAGCAGCGCGGCGGTGCCGCCCATGCGAAGGGCGGTGAAGCCGGCGTCGATGGCGGCGGGGGCGCCGGACATCTCGAGGAGGACGTCCGGGCCGTCGCCTCGGGTCTGCTCGCGGAGGTGCTCGATCCAGCCGGGGTCGCTCGCCGGGTAGGCCTCGGAGGCGCCGAGCTTGCGGGCCAGGGCGAGGCGGCGCGGGTCCATGTCGGTGACGAAGATGCGGCTGGCGCCCGCGGCCTTGGCGACGGTGACGGCCATGAGGCCGATGATCCCCACGCCGGTGATGAGCACCGTCTTGGCGCACACGCCCGCGGCCATCACCGTGTGCACGGCGTTGCCCAGCGGGTCGAGGACCGCGGCGATGCGGTCCGGGATGCTCTCGTGCACCGGCCAGACGTTCTCCTCGGGGATGCAGACGTAGTCGGCGAAGCAGCCGTCGCGGTCCACGCCGAGGATGACCATGTCGCGGGCGATGTGGGCGTTGCCGGTGCGGGCGTTGTAGCCGACGCCGGGGGAGATGTGCCCCTCGGCCGAGACGCGGAGCCCCGGCTGGTACCTGGTCACCGCCGAGCCGACCTTCTCGATGATCCCGACGAACTCGTGGCCGGTGGTGATGCCGACGGGGATGCGGCCCGCGGCCCAGGCGTCCCACTCCCAGATGTGGCGGTCGGTGCCGCAGATGCCGGCCTTGAGGACGCGGATGAGCACGTCGCGGGGGCCGGGCTCGGGGATCTTCCGGGCCGGGTCCAGGGCCAGCCCGGGGCCGGCGTGGTGCTTGTAGAGGGCTCGCATGGTGGACGGGGCGGTTGGGTCAGACGCGGGGGCGGGGACCTGGACGGGCCGCGCCTGGGGGATGGTGGTCATCGTGACGGCTCTCACAGAGGCGTGGCGCATGGTAGGCGAGGGGGGCCGCGGCGCAGGGGGCGGGAAGGGCCCTTCGGCGCGGCAATCAGCCCGTCCGTCTGGCGTACACTTGGTGCCATGTCACGGGCTGCCGCACCTGCATCCTTTTTCTACATCGCTGTCCGCGCCGGCGGCGGGAAGAAGTTCGGCGTGCGCCAGGCACGTTCCGCGGGGGCGCTGGCGGAGACGCTGCGCCGGGAGAGCCTGCTGCTCCTGAAGTGGTGGAGGCTCCCGGAGTGGGTCGCGCGCGACGCGGGGATGACGCTCAAGGACCACGCCGCGCTCAACGACCAGCTTGCCCAGCTTCTCGGGCGGGGGGTGCCGCTGGTGGAGGCCCTGGAGGTGACGGCGACGACCGTCCGGCCCGCGGCTAAGGCGCGGGTGGAGCGGATGCGGGAGCTGGTGGCGGCGGGGAGCGGGTTCGCGGATGCGTGCCGGACGGTGGGGGGGTTCGACGAGGCGACGATCGCGGTCTACCGGGGGGCCGAGCGGACGGGGGACCTGGCGGGGGCGGCGCGGCGGCTGTCGGAGACGATGCGGCGTCGGATGGCGGTCAGCGGCAAGGCCGCGACGCTGATGATCTATCCCAGCATCGTGCTGACGATCTCGATCGTGGTGGCGGTGCTGATGCTCATGTTCGTGGTGCCGCGGATGGGGGAGGCGCTGCAGCAGGCGGACGTGAAGCTTCCGCGGTTCAGCCGGGTGGTGATGAACGCGGGGGGGTGGATGCGGGCGCACGCGACGTGGCTGGCCATCGGCGTAGCGGGGGCGGCGGGGCTGGTGCTGGTGGGGCGGGGGGCGGCGCTGGCGGTGGTGGGGCGGGTGTCGCGCCGGATCCCGCTGCTGCGAGAGGTGATCCTGGCGCAGGAGTCGGCGCGGTTCTTCGCGGTGATGGCGGCGATGGTCAAGTCGGGCGTGCCGCTGGCGGAGGCGCTGGGGGTGGCGAACACGACGGTGGGCCACCCAGCGCTGCGGGCGCAGCTGGAGCGGCTGCGGACGCGGCTGATCGCCGGCGGGCTGCTGCGGACGCTGATCGAGGAGGTGAGCGCGCTGCCGCTGGCGACGCGGCGGCTGCTGATCGCCGCGGAGCGCTCGGGGGACCTGGAGACGGCCTTCTCGACGCTCTCGGCGGACATGGCCGACGAGGTGGACCGCCGGTCGCAGCGGCTGCTGGCGGTGCTGGAGCCGCTGCTGATCGTCTTCATGTTCCTCGTTATCGGCACGCTGCTGATGGCGATCCTGCTGCCCATGCTGACTATGAGCGGGCGTGGGGCCCGCTAGGCCCCCGCCGGGCCGCGCCGCCCCTTGCGGGGGGCGCGACCCGAAATACGCTGCTGTTCGTACCGTTGTGCACACGGGAGCGGGGAGGGGGGCCCCGCCCCGACCGAGACGAAGAATCGAAGAAAGGACCCGCCGATGACCGGCACGAAGACCCCACGCCGTCCGCGCCCCGCCACGGGCTTCACCCTGCTCGAGATGATGCTCGTCGTGGTCATCATCGGCCTGCTCGCGACCGTCGTGGTCGTGAACCTCGCCGGTTCGTCGGACGAGGCCCGGCGCGGCGCGACGATCGCGACGATCAGCCAGGTCAAGCAGGCCCTGCAGAACTACTACAGCAAGCACGGCAGCTACCCGCAGTCGCTCACCCAGCTCACCGCGGGGACCAACCCGCTGCTGGAGCGCATCCCCACGGACGCGTGGAAGCGCGACCTGCTCTACCTCTGCCCCGGCATCGATCCCGGCAAGGCGTACTCGCTGTACAGCATGGGCAAGGACGGCCAGCCCAGCACCGCCGACGACATCAACGTCTGGACGATGGACCAGGCCCCGACGGAGTAATCCCATGCGCCCCGCCGCGAGCCGAGCCTGCACGACGACCCCGGGCTCGCGCCGCCGGCGCGCCGGCGCGGCGCGAGCGCCCCGCCCGGGGGAGCGGGGGCTGACGATGCTCGAGGTCGTCTTCGCGGTCGTGCTGCTGGGGCTGGTAGCGACCAGCGCCAGCGCGCTGCTGTCGCTCTCGGTGCGGCTGCACACGGACAACATGCAGCGGCTGGGCGCCCACGAGGTCGCCAACCGCATCATCCTGATGTACCTCGACGCCCGCCAGAGCGTCCCGCCGGAGTCGCTGCCGATCGCCCAAGGGGACTACCGCTACCGCTTCAGCGTCACCGAAGAGCCCGTGCGGATGCAGGTCAAGCAGACCGCCGCGGCCGTCCGCAGCCAGGGGCAGGTGCCGCTGGACCGCTTCAAGCGGGTGACCGTGCGGGTGTGGGTCGTCGCCGAGGGGACCGAGGGGCGGGGGGACGTCCGCGGCGAGCAGATGGCCGAGCTGACGCGGATCTACGACCCGCTGGCGGACCTGTTCCGCAACCCGGACTCGCGCGACCGGCTCGTCTCCTCCCCCGAGGGGCTGCAGAGCCTGATCCAGCGCTTCAGCAACATCACGCCCTCGCAGCCGCAGGGGGGTTCGCCCGCCCCGGCGTCGCAGGGCGGCGGGAGGGGGCGATGATGGCGACGGGACGCCGGCGCATCCGGCGCGGCTTCACGCTTCTGGAGGTGATGCTCGCCGCGATGCTCGGCACGATGGTCGTCATCGCCTGCCTGGGGCTCTTCCGCGCGATCGAGCAGCAGACCATCGCCGGCCGCGCCCGCTTCAGCGAGACGATGGAGATCGGGATGGTCCACTCCGCCGCGGAGCGGGCCATCCAGCTGCTGCTCATGTCGGATGCGCCGCGGCCGACCGAGCCCGGCGCGGGCGGCTCGGAGTCGGCCGGCGACGGCGAGGAGGATGCGGGGGCGGATTCGGGCGCGGGCTCGGAGGCGAACCAGAACGACCGCGGGGAGGATGGTCGGCGCGGCCGCGGGGGGCGAAGCCGGCGCGACCGCGGCAGCCAGAACCAGGGCAACCGCGCCGGCGGCGGTGAGAACCCCGCCGCGAGCGACCCGTCGTCGGGCTCCGCCGGCGGCGAGAGCAGGGCCGGCAGGAGCGGCGGCGGCGGTGGGGGGGGCGCGGGGGGATCGAATCGCCGCGGGCGCGACGCCGCGGCCGCCGCGCTCGTCGTCGTGCCGGAGACGCCCCGCTTCGACCTCTCGTTCGATCCGGCGATGACCGGCTCCATGGAGGTGTTCGACCGCGACGGCAACCGGCGGCGGATCCAGCCGCAGCGGCTGGAGGTTGCGCTCCGCTCGGCGCCGGTCTTCGTGCCCTCGGCGCGCGGGCCGGTGCAGACCGAGGAGGAGCGCCGGCGCGAGTCCAACCGCGAGCGCCGCGCCCGCGAGCGGCAGGAGAACGAGGCCCCCGCGCTGACCGAGGCGACCATCGCCCCCGGCATCCGCGGCGCGTTCGAGCTGAACTTCGAGCCCGGTCCCGACCTTGATGGGGACGGCCTCGGCGGGAGTTACTCGCTGTGGTGGCGGCAGATCACCCCCGATCCGGCCGGCGGGGAGTTCCTCGCCGACGCGGTCGCCGCCGAGCAGGTCGACTGGCCCGAGGGGCTCGGCCCGGGGCGCATCCGCCTCGCCTCCAATCTGAAGCGGGTCCACTGGCAGGTCTACCGGGGCAGCCAGTGGCGCGACGAGTGGTCCGCCACGTGGGTGGACGACCTGCCCGCGTACGTCAGCCTGGAGATCGAGACGGCCGAGGGCACGAACTATCAGTGGCTCCTGGAGGTCGGCTGGAGCGTCGGCAAGGACCCGGGCTCGCCGTCCGCCTCGAGCCCGGAGGCCGGTGCCGACGCCGATGCCGGGGCTGATGGGCAGGGGCGGCGGAACCGGGGCGGCGGCAACGCCGAGCCGATCCGCAACCGCGATCCCAACCGCGTCCCGGCGTCGGGGGACAACGCGCCGGGGGGGCGCGGGCGGGGGAGGAGCGGCCGATGAACCGTGCCCGCCGCGCCTTCGCCCTGCCGCTGGTGATCCTGCTGGCGCTCGTGGCCACGCTCGCGGGGACGCTGCTGCTGGAGCTGCAGACCAACTCGACGTCGGCGGTGAACCGGCAGACGAAGGTGTACGAGGACCACCACCTGGCCGCGGGCATGCGCGAGCTGATCGACCAGTGGCTCCTCACCGGCGGGACCGACATCGCTCAGCGCCTGGAGGACGACGGCCTGGCCTTCACGCTCGACCTGCCCCGGGGCCAGACGATCCGCGTCTATCTCGAGGACGCCCAGGGGACGCTCCTGCGCGACCTTTCGAACGTCAGCGGCCCCGCGGCCAGGCTGCTCGACCGGGCGGTCGAACAGCTCGAGCTCGCCGCCGCACCCGCCTACGGGCCCAGTGGCGAACCGCTCGACCGCCCCGCGCTCTTCCGCACGCTTGGCCCGCCGCAGGTCAGCGTGAACGCCGCGAGCGAGCAGGTCCTCGAGGCCATCGCCGCGGCGAGCGACAACCCAGCCGGCGCCCGGTCGCTGATGCGGCACATCCGCGCCAAGGCGGGGCAGGAGACCCCGCTGACCCAGGAGGAACTGACGTCCCTGTTCGCCAACGTGGCGAACCTGTCCGACGCCGAGTCGCGGCAGCTCTCCTCGGTCCTGACCGCCCAGCCGGTGCTGTGGCGGATGGTGATCGAGACGCGCCACGGCTCGCTCTCCACCGCCCGGGTGAAACGCTCGGCCGCCCTGATCCAGATCCCGCCTTCGGGGCAGGGGATCGTCGGGAACGGCGTGATCATCCTGACATGGGAGGACGTAGTAGAGGACCCTCGCCGCCCCTTGCGCTGACCGCGAACAACCTCCGCCCGAGTCTTTCCCGGCACCCGGGCCGGACGTACCCTTGATGCCGGGGAGCCCACCGATGACCGTCAACCGCGACACAGCCCGACGATACAGCGCCCGCGCCAGGGCGGCCGTGCTGGTCCTGGCGGCCGGGGCGTGCGCCGCCGTGGCCCTGCCGCTCCCGTTCCTGAAGCCGGAGCCGACGGCCGCGGCGATCTCCACCGAGGCCCCCGCCGCGACGACCCCGGGCGGCGGCGAGGGGAGTCAGGAGCCGCCGATCGACCTCGTTCTGGCCAACAGCGTCTTCTGGCAGGTCGGCCCGCCGCCGCGGGAGGAGACCAAGGCGGAGACACCCGTCGCGAGCGCGACGCCGGCGACGCCGGAGCCGGCCAAGACCACCCCTGCCATCACGCCCGGCGGCTGGCGGTACATCGGCAACATCATGGGCCCCCGCGGCATGCACGCCCTGCTCGAGCGCGAGGGGCGGCAGAAGCTCGTCAAGGCCGGCGACCGGCTCGACAACGGGCGCGTCGTCGCGGTGGACGGCGAGAGCGTCACCATCGACGACGGTCGCGGCCCCAGGGAGCTCAAGCTCGCCGAGCGCACCTCGCGGTGGTCCACCGTCCCCATCGCCACGCCTGCCCGGCCCGCGGCAACGCCCAGCCGCACGAACACGCCCAACATCCCCAACGTCCCCGGCATGCTGCACAGCCGCTCCGGCCAGGTCAACCGCCCGGCGAACACGCCGCCGCCCCGTCAGTTCTCCACGGAGTTCACCGACGAGGAGCGGCAGAAGTATGAGATGGACAAGATCGACTACGCCGCGATGAGGGAGCGGGCCCTGGAGGCGGGGGAGGAGCCCCCCCCTGAGTCGGCCGAGGACGGGGGACAGCGTTGAGCGGCCCCGTCTGCTACGTGGAACGCACCGGCTCCGGGGCGCTGATCCGCGCCGTCCGTCTGGTCGGCGACCGGCTCGATGTGGCGTGGTCGCCCCCCGCGCGGCGCGGCGGGGAGATCGCCGATCCCGGCGAGATCATCGACTCCACCCGCGCCGCCGCGAGGTGGGTCGCGCAGCAGCTCCCTTCGAGGGGCGCGAAGTCCCTCTCCAGCGTCTGCGTTGACGTCGATGGCGGGCTGTGCCTCTGGCTGAGCGCCCCCAGCAGCGACCCGGCCATCGTCGCCGCGGCCATGTCGCACGGGCGCAGCGCCGACGACGGCGGCGCATCCGAGGGGGGGGGCGGCGCCGGCCTGATGGCCCTCGCCGCGGCGGGCGCGGGGATGGCGCGCAGCGTGCAGGCGCTGGACGCCTCCGGCGCTTCGTCCCGGGCCAAGGCCACCGGCGAGCGGCGCCGCATGGCCGTCCTTTCCGTCCCTGATCTGACCGTCCGCATCTTCCTCGACGAGCTCGACGCGCTGGGAGTCGAGGTCGATGCCGTTTCGACCTTGTGGCACGCGATGGCCGCGGCGTGGGACCCCGACCGGCGCCGCGCGGGGGGCCGCTCACTCGCCGACGACGGCCTGGCCGACAGCCCGCCGCAGTGCTCCGCCGTCATTCTTCTCGACCCCGGGGCCGCCCCCGGCAGGGAGGACGGCGATGGGAGCGCCGCCAGCGGCCGGCTGATCTGGTCCTGGGCCGCGGGGGGCGAACTGGTCGCGGGAGGGGCGATGCGGCTCCGCACCGTCGCCGTGCCCTCCGCGCCGGGGGACGAGCACGGCAACGGCGAGGCGTTCGAGGGCGTCCGCCGCGTCGAGTTGGCGAGCGAGGGGGAGCGCACCGTCGTCTGCGGCGAGCCGGAGGTCGGCCGCCTGATCGCCGACTGGCTCGCGTGGGGCGCGCAGCTCGGGCAGGGCCCGTCGCGCATCCTCTGCGTCGGGCCGATGCCCGCGACCCAGGGCGCGGGCCCCGGGCTCGTGGAGCTCCTCGCCCGCGGCTGGAACGGGGCGGCCGTCGATGCGGCCGTTCACCCCGACCCCGTCGGCGCGACCCTGGAGCGCACCCGCGATGGCACCGGCGTCGAGCCGGAGCGCATCGCCTCCGACCCGCGGGCCTCGCTGGTCGCCCTCTCGCACCGCCCCGGGCGGGCGCACCGGCGGATGTACCACTGGGCCGCGGCCGCGCTGGTGATCGCCGCGCTGGCCGTGGGTGCGCTGGGGTGGCGGCTGGGGGGCGCGGCCGATGAGGCGAGCCAGAGCGCCGCGAAGATGCGGGCCGACCTGACCGCGTCGCTCGCGGGCCTGGCCTCCATCGCCCCGAATATCGCGACGCCGGCCGGCCAGGCGGACCCCGAAGCCGTTCTGCGCTCCACGCTCGCGTCCCTCCAGCAGAGCCGGCCGCGGCTCGACCACGAGGAGCCGATCCTCGCCGAGCTGGACCGGCTGATCCGGGCGATGGCCATCGAGGACGTCAATCCCGAGATGAAGCTCGAGGAGCTCTTCCTCTCCAGCCTCTCCGGGAGCGCGCGGCTGCTGCTGCCCGCGGACGACGGCGTCACCGGGCAGCTCATCACCGCCGAGCTGGGCAAGATCCCGGGCCTGATCGACTGGAAGGGCAGCGGCAGCGGCTCCATGAACCGGGACAACCGCGTCTGGAACCTCAGCGGCGCGTGGATCCCCCGCTCGTCGCGCCGGGAGGCCGACCGCGTCGCCAGCGGCGGGGGAGGGCGGCCATGACGACGCAGCGCCATCACTTGAGCGAGGAGTCGCGCCTGCAGGTCGCCGTCGTCGCCGGCGCGACGGAGCGTTCGAACCGGCCCCGGTTCCTGCTGGTCCTGGGGGCGATCCTGCTGGCGGCCGCGCTGGTGTACACCGGCGTGCAGGCGCAGGCCCTCGGCTCGGCCCGCGCCGAGATCCGCCGGCAGGAGGAGAAGGTCCGCAAGATCGACGCGCTGGTGGCCGAGCTGCGGACGGCGCACGCCGCGCAGCAGCTCGACGCGTTGCCGCCGGACCCGCTGACCACCAACAAGCTCGAGAATCTCGGCAAGTCCATCGGCCTGCCTCAGTCGCTGCGGATCACCGAGCGGGGCGTGAGCGCGGGCGCCCCCGGGTTCACCAAGCGGACCTACACGGCCAACTTCAACACCCCCGACGTCGGGTACGTCCTCGAGTGGCTCGTGCAGGCCACGGGCGAGAACACCGTCGGGCTTACGGGCATCGAGATCAACCAGATCCGGCTTCGGCCGCAGCACAACAACAACTCCGGGTGGAACGTCGAGGTCATTCTGGCCCGGATCGAGCGAGGGAGCTAGCAACATGCGACGCAGCGGCCCGACCGTCACCAGCCTGACCGCGATGATCCTCGCCGCAGCCGGCGCGCTTGTCGCCTCCGGCTGCGCCGGGCGGGGCGAGCGGTGGACCCCCCCGGCCGGGGTGACTACCCCGGCCGCCGACCTGGCCCGCGCCGAGACGCTCGCCGCGCAGGCCCAGCGCGCCGAGGAGAGCGGGCGCACCGACGAGGCCATCCGGCTCTACCGCGAGGCCGTCGCCGCGTACCGCGAGTTCCCGGCGGCGTGGAACAACCTCGGGCGTCTGCTGATGGAGCAGGGGGACGGCCTGGAGGCCGCGACGGCGCTGCGCGTCGCCGCGGACCTCTCCCCCACCGATCCGCGCCCCGTGTACAACCTCGGCATGCTCTGGCAGCAGCGGGGGTACATGGAGGACGCCTCGCGGTACTACGCCCAGGCCCTGGAGCGGGACGAGAACTACCTCCCCGCGCTGCGCGAGTCGATCTACGTGGACCGCCACGAGCGCAACCGCATCGACGAGCACATCGCCCGGCGCATCCGCCGCGCCCTGCTGCTCGAGACCGACCCGCAGTGGCTCGCCTTCTTCGAGCGGCAGAAGATCCTGGTCGAGCAGGACCCGGCCTCCTCGCCGGGGCCGTTCATCCGGGGGTCGATGTCGCGCTAGCCCGGCGCGCGCCGCCCGGGCCGCCCCGCCCACGGTACACTCCGGCATGCTCCAGCTCACCCCGAACGAGTGCCGCGTCCTGGGCGTGCTCGTCGAGAAGGCCCAGACCGTCCCCGCGCAGTACCCGATGACGCTCAACGCCCTCGTGCTGGGGGCGAACCAGAAGAACAACCGCGACCCGGTCACCAACCTCTCCGAGGAGGAGGTATACGACGCGGTGGACCGCCTGCGCGCCAAGGGGCTCGTCCGCGAGGCGATGCTCTCCGGCTCCCGCGTCAGCAAGTTCCGCCACCTCGCCCGCGAGGTCCTGGGCGTCTCGACGGAGGAGCTGGTGGTCCTCACCGAGCTGCTCCTCCGCGGCCCGCAGTCCCCCGGCGAGCTCCGCTCCCGGGCCTCGCGGATGCACGAGATCGGCGCCGTCGAGCAGGTCGAGCAGGTCCTCCGCGGCCTGATGGAGGAGCGCCCCGCCGCGGACGGCCGGGAGGCTCGCGGGCAGCTGGTCCGGAGGCTCCCCCGCCGCCCCGGCGATCGTGCCGAGCGGTACGCCCAGCTCCTGTGCCGGGACCTGCATCCGCTCGACGCCCCCGCCGCGGCCGCCGCGCCGACAGCGACAGCCACGGCCGCGCCGGCCGAGGCCGACCCCGCCCTCGCCGCCCGCGTCGAAGAACTGGAACGCGAGGTCCGCGCCCTGCGAACCGTGGTGACGAAGCTCGCCTCCGCCATGGGGGAGGGGCACCTGATGGACACCGTGTGAGGTGGTGCCCCGTGGCACGGGCTTCCACCCCGTGCACTCCCCCTCTCCCTTCTCTCCACCTCTTCCCCCCGCCCCCTGACGCACTCCCGCTACCCCCGAGCCATCCCGATGCACACCAACGCCCGCCTTGTTGTTCCGGCCCTCCTCGCCGCGGCCGCGGCCGCCCACGCCCAGCCCGCGTTCATCGACGCCACCGACGCCGCCAGCCTCGGCGGCATCAGCGCCGCCCGTGTCTGCCTCGCCGACCTCAACGCCGACGGCCGGCCGGATGCGGTGATCCGCCAGCGCCTGGGCGGCGAGCCGGACCGCTACCGCGTCTTCCTCAACCTGCCCGCGGACGGGGCCCCCGGCTTCCGGTTCGTCGAGGTCGAGTCCCCCACGGGCCTGCCCGTGCCGCGAGACGGCGACGTGCTCGTCTTCGCCGACATCGACGGCGACGGCTTTGCCGACGCGGTCTTCGCCCGCTACCTCGACGTGAATAGTGAGACGTTCACCGAGCCCGAGTCCGAGCCCAGGCGCACCGCGTGGCTGAAGGGGGGCGGCGACGGGACGTTCGGCCCGCCGTCGGTCATCGACGCCGCGACGCCCGCCACGACCTCCGCCGTCGCCGTCGGCGACATCGACCGCGACGGCCTGCTCGACCTGTACCTCGGCAACTGGTACACCCGCTACGGCCAGTCCAACGAGGCCTTCAAGAACGACCTGCTCGCGCAGCGCCGCGCCGACGGCGGCGTCGCGTTCTCCCGCACCCGCATCGCGGGCGAGGGGATGGTCTTCGACGAGAGCAGCGACCGCGCCGGCCGGCCGACGTACGGCGCGATGATCCTCTCCCTCTGGCCCGACCCCTCCGCCTCCCGCCCCGCCATCCTCGACCTGAACTACGGCCGCCGCGCCAACCGCCTCTGGCTCCACAGCGCCGAGGAGGTCGCCTGGGTCGGGAGCCCGACCCCGGAGCAGCGCCGCGAGGCGATCGACGCCAACTGGCAGGACGGCGCGGTCACCGCGGGGCTCGACGGCGACCACATCCGCCACGGCGTCTACCCCACCTGGCTCAAGGAGCTCGCCAAGGAGGACCCGCGCTTCGCCCGCGAGGACGAGAAGCGCTACCGCTCCCACGGCAACACCTTCGACGCCGCGGCGGGGGACATCGACAACGACGGCGACTTCGACCTGTTCTTCGCCGAGATCACCCACGCCTGGGCCGGCGAGTCCTCCGACCGCTCCCGCTTCCTCGTCAGCGAGCTGGCGCAGTCCGGCAAGCTGCGGTTCTCGTCCCCGCCGGAGCTCTCGGTGGACCGCATCCCGCCGGCGCCGCCGATGAAGGACTGGCCGCAGGGGTGGCGGCCGCGATGGAACCAGGGGGACCTCTTCTGCGAGCTGGCGGACCTCGACCACGACGGCCGCCTCGACCTGATCCTCTCCAGCGGCGACTACCCGGACGAGCCGCCCTACGACCAGCGCCTGCGCATCTTCCACCAGCAGGAGGACGGCACGTTCAAGGACGTGACCCCCGCCAGCGGCATCGACCACGTCGGCTCGCAGCAGATCTCCCTCGGGGATGTGGACGGCGACGGGGACCTGGACATCCTCGTCGGCCAGACCTTCACCCGCTTCACCAAGGAGATGATCGACGCCCGCACCCCGCCGGGGCCGGTCGTGCGCGTCTTCCTGAACCAGGCCGCCGAGCGGCGAGCCGAGGCCGGCCTGCCCGCGGACTCCATCACCCTGAGGCTCGTCGGCGACGAGTCGATGGGCATCAACCGCGACGCCCTCGGCGCGGTCGTCGAGATGGTGACGGAGGTGGACGGCAGGGAGGTGAGGCAGCTCCGCCAGCTCGTCGGCGTCGGCGGCCACGCGGGGAAGCAGCACGAGTTCCTGGTCCACTTCGGGCTCGGCGGGGCGGCGGAGGCGAGGCGGATCGAGGTCCGCTGGCCGGCGGCAACGCCGGTGACGACCGTGCTCGAGGGCGTCCCCGCGGGCCGGCACACCGTTCGGGCTTCCGGCGACAAGTGACCCGCAGCGGAGCGGGCGGCTCACACCGTTGCACCGCCGCCCCGCGCGAGCTCCTGTCGCACGAACTCCACCGGGTCGCGGCCCGTGCGCGCGACTCTGGCCGCATCGTTGAACGTCAGCGGCCACCCCTTTTCCCCCGCCGCGATCACCGCCTGGACCGCGCGGAGCGGGTCCTTCCCGGCCAGGTCGATCGCGGCCAGATCAGCGAACCCGACATTGATCCCGCCCCCTTTCGCCGCGATCGCGGCCCCGACGACGGCGGGCACGTCCCCTCCCATGAGAAAAAGTGTGTCTCAAGCTCCGGCGTCGTGATGTGCAGCCCCGCCTTCCGCACCCGGATCAACGCCACCACGATGGTCCGCAAGTCGATCTTCCGCAGCCGCATCGCGAAGAGTTCGACCAGCCCGAGCGGCACACCGGAGGACCTCGCATGGACCCACAGCGTGAGGAACTTTCCCACGCAGAAGAGTGCTATCAGGGCGGAGAGCAGCGCAAGAACGATCGCGACGATGGAGATTGTCGTCATCGTCCCACTCTACCGGCGACGCTCCGAAGCGCACAACCTACGGCGTCTCCCCGATGTCCACGATCGAGCACCCCAGCACCAGCTTCAGCCCCAGCGCCCGCCCGCGCTCGACGATCTCCGGCGACTCCGCCCCCGGGTTGAACCACACGTCCCCCACATCCCCCCTCGCCGCGAGGTCGTCGAGGATCCCCAGGCCCATGGTCGGGGGCAGGTACACCGTCACGCGGTCGATCGGACCCGGGGGCTGGGTCACGTCGCGGTACACCTCCAGCCCCTCGACCCTGGTCCCGTCCCGCGCCAGGCGCGGGTTCACCGGCAGCACCTCGTGCCCCCGGCGGAGGTACGCCCGGACCGCCTTGTTCCCGAACTTCTCCGGGCTCACCGACGCACCGACCACCATCACCCGCATGGCCGCCTCCCTTCGTGTCACGGGCATCCTACGGATGGCACGATGAAAACCGCCGGCGCGGGGCTCGACGCCCGGCGCGATCTGTGCGACACTGGCCCGCCATGACCACCCCCCCGCCCCCCCCCG
>JBIQJK010000043.1:0-28068 GCA_044507535.1 Planctomycetaceae bacterium
CCCCTCCCCGGAGCACGCTGCGATGAAGACCCCGACCTCCACCCCCGGCGCCCGGATCGGCGGCAACGCCGCCCTGTGGGCGAGCGCCGGGGTGATCTTCGCCATGATCCTCGTTCAGGCGAGCCGCCTGCCCGCCCTTGCCCCCGAGGCCCGGGCGGACATGGTCACCCAGTCCGGCCAGTACACCATCCTGACCTTCCACGGCGGCAGCGAGGACATCGTCGCCGTCCTCGACGGGCGCGGGGAGGAGCTGTTCCTCTACCAGGTCCGCAACCGCAACCGCTTCGAGTTCATCGGGCGGCAGGACCTGCGGGTGCTCTTCACCAACGCCAGGGGAGCAGGGGCCGGCCGGAAGTAGTACAATCCCCCTGTGCCGGGGGAGAGTGGAAGAGGGGGCGGGGGTCTCACGGGGCGGCGGGGACGTCGCGTTTGGATCCGGCGGCCGCGCTGGGCGGACCACCGGGCACAGAACCCTTCCCAGCGACAGCCCGCAGCGCACCACCCCCCTATCGCGGCACGTCCGCGCCCCCGGTGCGCCGCCGCGGCGACCGTGTTCCCTCCGCGCCCGGCCGACTCCGCCGGCGCGATCACCCAGGACGTCCATGCCCATCCTCCCCCTCCCCCAGTTCGAGGCCGACCTCGAGGAAGACCGCAAGCTCTACGAGAGCCTCAAGCCCCCGACCTCGATCGTCGTCCGCTTCGGCGTGCTCAAGATGATCGGCGAGTTCCCCTACGACGGGGACGCCAAGCCCGGCTGCGGCTCCAAGCTCGTCGTCCGGACCCACCGCGGCACCGAGATCGGGGAGATGCTCACCAGCACCTGCCCCAACGCCGGCTGCTCCAAGAGCGTCACCCGCAAGCAGATGCTCGAGTACATCGAGAACTCCGGCGGGAAGGACTACCCGTTCTTCAACCAGGGGCGGGTCCTGCGGGTGGCGACCACCGAGGACCTCAACGAGCAGGCCCGCCTGGAGGCCTCCAAGCGGGACCTGGTCAACCTCGCCCGCACGGCGGTCAAGGAGCTGGGCCTGCCGATCAAGGTCGTCGAGGCCGAGCCGCTGCTGGGGGGCGAGCGGGTGACGTTCTACTTCACCAGCGAGGACCGGGTGGACTTCCGCGACCTGGTCTCGCGCCTGGCCGGGCACGTGCGGACGCGGATCGAGATGCGGCAGATCGGCGCCCGCGACGAGGCCCGCGTCGCCGCGGACTACGAGAAGTGCGGCCAGCACTGCTGCTGCAAACAGTTCCTCAAGGTCCTCAAGCCGGTGAGCATGAAGGCCGCCAAGACCCAGAAGGCCACGCTGGACCCGCTGAAGATCAGCGGCCGCTGCGGGCGGCTGATGTGCTGCCTGCGGTACGAGGACCAGACCTACACCGAGCTCCAGAAGCGGCTCCCCAAGCGCAAGTGGCGCGTCGAGACGAGCGAGGGGCCGGGGACCGTGATCGACGGGCAGATCCTGACCCAGCTCGTGCTCGTCCGCCTGGACCGCGACGGGACGGACATCGCCGTGCCGGTGGAGGAGCTCACCGTCCTGGGCCCCCCGCTGCCGCCGGGCCAGCAGCCCCGCCCAGCGGCCCCCGGATCCGGCGGCGACCAGCGCTCCGCTTCCGGCTCGGGCCAGCAGCAGCAGCGCCCGCGCCGCGACGGCTCGGGCGGCCCGGCGCCGTCGGACCGCCGCTCCGGCCAGGGCGGGGGAGGCGACCGGCGCGACGGGCGCGAGCGCCGCGATGGGCGCGAGGGACGCGATGGCCGGGGCGGGCAGCAGCGCGAGCGCGACGGGCGGCGGCCGCCGCGGCCCGAGGGCCGCCCCGGCCCTGCAACCCCCGTCGCCCCCGAGAACCCGCCCGCCCAGCAGCAGGACGTCGGACCCGGGAACCCCAGCGCCGGCGACCACGGCCCCGGGCCGCAGGGCGAAGGGCAGCCGGCGCGCAAGCGCCGCCGGCGTCGCCGCCGGCGCGGGGGCGGATCCGGCGGCGGCGAGGGTGGAGGCGGCGGCGGCAGCGGAGGCGGCGGCCACACCGGCCCCGCCCCATCGGAGAACTGACCGGCCCGCCGCGCCCGTGGGCCGCTGCCGTCGCGGGGCGGCGCACCTACCGTCAGGTCCCCAGAGGGCCATCGGGCCCCCAGCGGGGCGGCGTCGCGCGACCGCCGCGGCGGCGCGCGCCGGAAAGGGAGCAGCATGCAGGTTGACGGCCCCGAGTCTCACCCCCCCACCTCCCCCCCCACTCCCCCCTCTTCACCCGCCGCCACGGCGCCGGCGGGCGCGCAGGCCCCAAAGCCTGCGCCCGCCAAGGAGACGCTGAAAGAGACGTTCGTCTCGATCATCATCGCCTTCGTGCTGGCGTTCGTCTTCCGGGGGTTCGTGGTCGAGGCGTTCGTGATCCCGACGGGGTCGATGGCGCCGACGCTGATGGGGGCGCACATGCGCTTCCGCGGGCCGGAGTCCGGGTACTCCTGGCCGGTGGGGCCGTGGTACATATCGGGGCAGAACGAGTACCACCCGATCCAGGGAGACTCGCGCAACCCCATCGTCGTGCACGACCCGATGACGGGGCAGCGCGTCGAGCAGGCGGGCGTCCGCCGCCGGGCGGGGGACCGCATCCTGGTGCTCAAGTTCCTCTACGGGGTCTTCGGGCCGTCGCGCTTCGACGTGGTGGTGTTCAAGGACCCGACGGACCCGCAGACCAACTTCATCAAGCGGCTGATCGGCCTGCCGGGCGAGGAGATCGCGCTGGTGGACGGGGACGTCTTCGTCCGCACCGCCGAAGCGCGTGCCGCGGCGGTGACGGAGGCCCAGACCGACCTGTGGTCGCAGCCCGGGTGGACGATCGCCCGCAAGCCGACGCGGGTGCAGGGCGCCGTCTGGCAGGAGGTCTTCGACAGCCGCTACGCGCCGCTGAACCCGATGCGCGACGGGCGGATGTGGTACCAGACCCCCTGGGTCCCCGGCGCGGGGGCCGCGGGGAAGGGGAGCTGGTCCATCGACGGGCAGCGGATCTACGAGTACACCGGCTCGGGGCCGACGACCCTCCAGTGGGACCGCACCCGCACGCGGTACACCGAGACCGCCCCGCCATGGAACCGGACGCTCGAGACGTGGGAGATCGACGACCGCTATCCCTACAACGAGTCGCCCCACGGGCACCCCGGGTGGTCGCGCCGCTTCCCGGTCAGCGACGTGCGGATGCGCGCCGGGATCGAGCCGGCGGGGGACGGCCTGGCGGTGACCGCGACGGTCGCCAGCCGCGGGCACGAGTTCCAGGCCGAGCTCGACCGCGCCTCGGGGCGCGTGACGCTGCGGATGCGCCGGGCCCCCGGCTCCGGCGGCGAGGGAAGCGGGGACGCCGGCGCGTGGACGGAGCTCGGGACGGGCTCGCTCCCCGGGTTCGCGCTGGCGGCGGGGCGGGTGACGGACGTCGAGTTCTGGCACGTGGACCAGAGCGTGCAGGTATGGGTGGACGGCCGGCGCGCGGTCTACGCCGAGTACAACTGGAGCCCGGCGGAGCGGATCCGCTACGCGACCGGTGAGGAGATCGGCGAGCTGCTGCGGCGCCGGAACATGGACAACGTCTTCGAGGACGCGACGCTGTACACGCGGCCGGCGGTGCGATGGGGGTTCTCCGGCGGGCCCCTGCGGCTGCACCGCGTCGGGCTCGACCGCGACCTGCACTACCAGCCGGGGCGGTACGGCAACGGGTCGCGGGCCGGCGAGCCGTCGCTGGCGACGCACCCGGACAACACGCCGCGGCTGAGCCCGGAGGAGTACTTCACCCTCGGGGACAACTCCCCGGCGAGCCAGGACGGCCGCCTGTGGGACGACCCGGACCCGTGGGTCGCCAAGCAGATGTGGCAGGACAAGGGGCTGGAGCCCAAGGCGGGGGTCGTGCCGCGGGAGCTGATGATCGGCAAGGCGTTCTTCGTCTACTTCCCGTCGCTGCACCGCGACACGTCGGTGCCGGTGCCGGACTTCGGCCGGCTGCGGTTTATCTGGTGAAGAAGACTCACCACCGAGGACACGGAGAGCACGGAGGAAGGCAGAAGAGTTTGAACGCGAAGGTCGCGAAGACCGCGAAGAAGCACACGAAGAATGACCGAAGGGAAGAGAACGCGGGGGGAGCGGGGCAAGCGGGGGGGAGCGGGGAAGAGACAATAAAATAAGCAGATGGCTGGGCGAACGGACCCGCCGCCGGCGTCATCCATCCCGACCCCTCTTCAAACCTCTTCTTCTCTTCCCTCTGTGCCCCCTCGGTGCCTCTGTGCCTCAGTGGTGAGTCTTCCTCTTCGTTCCGACCAGAAGCGCTCCTCCGCGCGGGCCTGGGCGATGTAGTACGCCGTCGCGAAGACAACAAGAAAGACCGCACGCGCGTCCGCGCCGGTCATGAGCATCTGCCCCAGGCCGACGACGATCAGCGCGGCGTTGATCGGGTGCTTCAGGAACCGATACGGGCCGGTGGCGACGTACTCCACGCTCGGGTCCGACTCGTCCTGGCCGATCCGCCAGTTCGGCCCCAGCGTCAGCACCGTCCACATCCGCAGCGCGAACCCCGCCGCCCACACGATCACCCCCGCGCCCGTCGACACCGGGCGCGGCGGGGGGCCGAAGACGATCCACGCCGAGTACGCCACCAGGCACACCCCCAGGCCGAAGTCGATCCACCCGTAGAGGTCCCGCGGCGGGAACCGATCGGCGATCGGCGAGCGGCCGTAGCGCAGCCGGTGCACCGCCGGCCACAGGACGTAGGCCGTGATCGCGAAGGCCAGCCAGGTGATCGCGGGGAGCCAGCGGGTGTCCACGGGTCACCCCCGGACGGCCGCGGCGACCTGCTCGAGCGGGACGGGCCGGCCCTGCTCCCCGGAGTCGAGGTCCTTCACCGTCGCGGTCGCGCCGTCCTGCTCGATGATGGCCGCGAAGCGGGCGCGGGCGGAGGCGGCGTCCTTCAGGAGCTTGCCGATGTTGCGGGTGGTCTTGTACGACCTCCGGGCGTGCAGCCCCTCGCGCCGCAGGCGGGCGACCAGCGGCGCCACCGCGGCGTCCGCGGCGTCGGAGCCGCTGGAGACGACGAAGACGTCCGGGCGCAGGCCGAGTCGATCGGCGATCTCCTCGTCCGAGGGCATCAGCCCCTTGTCCTGGAGCACCAGCGACAGGACGACGTCGCCCATGCCGAAGCCGACGGCGGGGGTCGGCGGGCCGCCGAAGAGCTCGATGAGGTTGTCGTAGCGGCCGCCTCCGGCGATGGCTCGCTCGGCGCCGGTGGCCTCGTGGATTTCAAACACCAATCCGGTGTAGTACGCAAGACCGCGCACGATCATGTTGTCAAACTCACACCATTCTGTTAGTCCGGCTCTTTCGAGCTCGTAAAACAGATCCCCCGGTGTTGACCTCTTCTGAATCAGATATCGCCGGTCCTCTGCGGACAACGGCAACGAGTTAGGGTCTTCGTCCAACCGAACGATTTCGCGTGACTGAGGGTCAAAGAACCGAATGACGGGCTCCGGCAGACCCAGCGTGGTTGCACGCCGCTGGTACTCTTCCGATGTGATCTTCGGACGAGAATCGAGTAATGCAAACGTCGGTTCAAACAACGACTCTGGCACACCGTATCGTTGCAATCGTGTTCGAATTTCATCACGATGGCCAAGTTTTACACGAATGTCGCGCGGTGTTAGTCCCAACGATCGCAGCATATCAACTGCGACTGCGATCACCTCAACGTCCAACGCCGCTTGGTATGTCTTGCCCTCTGGCACACCAATCAGGTCAACATTCCATTGTCCAAACTCCCTTAACCTTCCCCGCTGCGGCCGCTCCGCCCGGAAGCAGTTCTGCATCCAGAACCACTTCGTCGGCTTCGGCAGCGCGTTGGCCTTCGCCGCGTACATCCGAGCCAGCGTGGGCGTGAACTCGGGGCGCAGCGCGTAGGTCCGTTCACCGCCGGCTCGCTGGAAGCTGAAGAGCTCGGAGACGATCCCCTCGCCGCTCTTGATCGTGTAGAGCTCGAGGTGCTCGAAGGTCGGGCCGTCGATCTCGTCAAACCCGTGGCGGATGGAGGCGTCGCGCCAGGCCTTCTGGATGTAGCGGAGGCGGTTGAGCTCGGCCGGGTAGAAGTCCCGCGTGCCGGTGGGGGCCTGGAGGGCGTGCTGCTGGCTGCTGCTGGGCTTGGACATGCCCGGAGGGTACGCCGCGGCGCGCCGCAACCGTGGCACGGGTTTCCATGCCCGTGCTCTCCTCCCCCTCCCGTGGCACGGGTCGCCTCAGCCGCGCCGGCGGCGCGTGGCGACGGCCGCGGCCAGACCGAGCAGCGCGGCCGCGCCCGGTCCGGGGACGATCATCGCGACCGCCGGGACCTTGTCGGACCCGCCGTTGTCGAACCCGCGGAAGCGGACGACGAGGCTGAACGGCTCCCCCTCGGTGATGAACCCGGAGGTCGAGCGGCTGCCGGCGTCGGGGCCGGTGACGGTGAACTCGAAGACGCCCGTCTCGCCGATGGAGATCCCCCCGGCCGGGGAGCCGCCGCCGAGCCAGTCGCCGCCCAGGGCCGCGCCGGCGTCGAAGGAGCCGAAGGGGGGCGCATCGGCCGCGCCGGTGTCGAGGAAGAGCGGGTGCGTCTGGCTCGGGCCGGAGAGCGCCGCCATCGCGGCCGGGTCGGGGACCCTCAGGAGGAACCCCGTGATCCGTCCCCCGGCGTGCTCGCTGGTGTTGGTCAGCGAGATGGAGAGGGTGCCGGTCGTCTCGCCGGTGGGGGTGTAGCGCATCGAGCCGGTGAAGGCGCCCAGCCCCTCGGTGCTCCCGGGGGCGTAGGAGGAGACGTGGATCACGTCCGCCAGCGCGGGGGCCGCGGCGGCGGTCGCAACGAGAAGGGCGGACAGGCCGATCGACGGAACAGATCGCGGGCTCATGGGGTGGTCTTCCTTGACCGGGCGGGTCACACGGCCGGAGGGGCGGGCGCGCACACACACAGCACGCGAAACCCGGTGGGGACGCCTCCGCCGCTCACAGAACGCGGATCGAGGGGGGAAGGGGGCGGGAATGTCGCCGCGGGGATGGCCGTTGCTCGCCAGACCCCGCGGACTCAACTCTCGCCCGAAGGATAGGTCACCATGCGACCGGGCGTCGAGAATATGGGCAAACTTTCTCCCCGGATTTGGGGATCAGTCTCAGCCGCGCCGCCGACGCACACCCATCGCCAGCCCCACCGCGGCGAGCATCCCCGCCGCGCCGGGCGCGGGGACCAGCACCCCGGGGACCTTGTCGGACCCCCCGTTGTCGAACCCGCGGAAGCGGGCGACGATGCTGTACGGGGCGGTTTCGGAGGCGAACGCGGCCGCGCTGAGCCCCGCGGCGTCGGAGGCGGTCAGGGAGAACTCGAACGTCCCCGTCTGGCCGACGAGGATCCCCCCGTTGGGGTTCCCCCCGCCGACCCACGATCCCCCGAGGGCCGCGCCGCCGTCGAAGGCGCCGAACGGCGGGGCGCTCTCGCTGGTTCCGAGGTCGAGGAAGCCGGGGTGGGAGGTGGAGGTGAGGGAGATGGTGGCGGCGGGGTCCGCGCTGGGGAGGCGGAGGACGAAGCCGGTGAGCTTGCCGCCGGGGGAGGGGGAGTCGTTGGTGAGGGAGATGCCGAGGGCGCCGGAGGTGGGGCCGGTGGGGGTGTAGGTGATGGTCCCGCTGAAGGACCCGATCCCCTCGGTGCTGCCGGGGGTGTAGGCGGCGATGTGGGCGATGTCGGCGCTGGCGACAGGGGCGACAGCGGCGAGGGCCAGGAGTCCGAGGGCGGGGGCAAGGCGTCCGGTGGTCATGGCGTGTCTTCCCTCTGTGTGGGCCGATATCCCCCCGACAGAGGGGATCTGGCGGTCCCCAACGATACCGCACAGAGGGAGCGGCCGCCAGCGGGGGAGGCGGCGGGAGGTGGGCACGGTTGGAGCGGGGGAGGAAGGGTCGGCACAGGCCGCGCAGGCGGAAGCGCCCCCGGTGCCGAGAATCACACCGACGGGGGAGCGCGGCGGCAAAGAGAGGGGGAGGGGGGGTTGGGGAAGGGGGGGCCACCGAGCCCGGCGGCAGGAGGGGTGAAGCGGGGACTATCATCGCGTCCGCACGGGGTGCGCTGCGGGCCGGCCGGCCCGAACGGCCCCCGAGTTTGTCCCCGACTGACACCCCCTCCCGGGCAGCCGCCCGCGGGCGGCGAGAGGTTCCGGATCCATGCCCCAGATCACGATCAACGGGAAAGTCTGCGAGTTCAAGCCCGGCCAGGTCATCCTGCAGGTGGCCAACGAGAACGGGATCGCGATCCCGCAGTACTGCTACCACGATGCGCTGAGCATCGTGGCCTCGTGCCGGATCTGCCTGGGGGAGGTGTGGATGCCCAACCCGCGGAACAACAACGCGGTGGAGCCGTGGATGGGCGGGAAGCTGGTGCCGACGTGCCAGACCGCGGCCCAGGAGGGGATGGTGGTCTACACCGACTCGCCCAAGGCGGTGCAGAACCAGAAGGCGGTGATGGAGTACCTGCTGATCAACCACCCGCTGGACTGCCCGGTGTGCGACCAGAGCGGGGAGTGCTTCCTGCAGGACTACTCGTACGAGTACGGGCGGGGGGTGAGCCGGTACGAGGAGGCGAAGGTCAAGAACCCCAAGAAGGACGTGGGGCCGCACGTCTACCTGTACGCGGACCGGTGCATCATGTGCACGCGGTGCGTGCGGTTCACCCGCGAGGTGTCGGGGTCGGCGGAGCTGATGGTGCAGGGGCGCGGCAACAAGGAGGAGATCGACGTCTTCCCGGGCGTGCCGCTGGACAACGAGCTGAGCGTCAACGTGGTGGACCTGTGCCCGGTGGGCGCGCTGCTCGAGAAGGACTTCCTGTTCGCGCAGCGCGTCTGGTTCCTGAAGGAGACCCCGAGCATCGACGGGATCACCGCCAGCGGGGACAACATCCTCATCCACCACAACGAGGGGCGGGTGTACCGCTTCAAGCCGCGGACGAACATGGCGGTGAACAAGTGGTGGATCAGCGACGAGGTCCGCTACGGGTGGAAGCACGTGCACGACGAGCGGCGGCTGCGGACGCCGCTGCGCCGGCAGTTCGGCGTGCAGGTGGACAGCGACTGGGCCCGGGCGATCCACGACGCGGTCGAGGGGCTGAAGCGGTCCATCGGCGCCGGGGGCGCGGGGAACGGCAACGGCGCCCGCAACGGCGCGGCGCCCGGGAGCGGCAAGCGCCTGGCGGTGATGGTCAGCCCGATGCTCTCGTGCGAGGAGGCCTTCGCGCTGGGGCAGGCGGCGCTGGCGATCGACCCGGGGGCGGCCCTGGCGCTGGGGCCGGTGCCGGTGCAGGGGCAGGACAAGACCTTCCCGCCCAACGCCGAGGACGGGTACACCATCTACGCGGAGAAGTGCCCGAACCGGCGGGGCGTGCAGCGGGTGCTCAAGGCGCTGGCGGAGAAGAGCCGCGGGTCGGCGCTGAGCTTCGAGGAGCTGGTGAGCCAGCTCCGCTCGGGGAAGATCGGCGGGGTGATCCTGACGGGGAACTACCCCAGCGACTGGGCGACCGACGAGCTGGTCAAGGCGCTCGAGGGCGTGTACGTGGTGCTGATCGACACGCTCGACAGCCGGCTGGTGAAGCGCGCGGACATCGTGCTGCCGGGGGCGACGTGGGTGGAGAAGGCCGGGACGTTCCAGAACGCCAGGGACATGCTCCAGGCCTTCGAGCAGGCGATCCCGGTGGTCGAGGGGGCCAAGCAGGAGGGGCAGATCGCGCTGGAGCTGGCCGCGGCGGCGCAGCGGGGGATCTGGGCGTCGATCTCCCCCGGCTCGCCGGGCGAGGTGGACGACGGCTCCGAGGGGGGCCCGGAGAGCCTGGACATCGGCGGGCGCGAGGATGTGGACCTGCGGACGTACCCGGGCGCGGACCCGTCGCGCGCGATGGCGCGGATCTTCAACGCCGCGGCGATGCGCCAGACGATGTCGGAGTTCGCGCCGGCGGCGCTGGGCGTGTTCGTGACGGACGTGTCGATGCCGGTGATGCCGATGGAGCAGGAGCCGGATATGGCGGTGGTGGAGCTTTAGCGGCTACGGAAGCGTGGCCCAGTAGTCTTTGCCCAATGTTGGTTGGCCTTTGCGCCGGCGCCTTGTTGCCGCATTGGCTTCATTCTGGCATGCCCGGTCCAGTATTTTGATGCGTCCTTCGGCTTCCAGTTGCAGAAGCACCCGTCTATAGCAGCCCTCTGTGAATGGATCCGTCGGCCGGCATACCCACTGATCGTAAAACTCTTCGATTCGGGCTGGACCATCAGCCAAACGCTTCAAGATAGCCTCACTCAATTCCTTGAGGTCGGCTCTCATCATCGCGCGAAGGTCACCTGCACTCGCCTGAAGCAACTCCAGCCGCCCCTCAGCATCACCCTCTGCGCGTCCAGCCTCCCACATAACATGCTTCATAATCTTGAAGCCAAGTGCGTTCTTGGTAGCATGAACAAGGAAGTGGCTGGTGGACCGTCGACCTTCGGCCTCAATGCGAAACGGGAGTACATACTGGGCACCGCTCGCCATCCTGATTGCGGATCGATAGGTGTCGATCACCGCCTGTTCACGCTGGTATGCGGATTCTGCCTCGCCTAGCTTCCGCTTCAAGTCGTAGACACGCTCTTCAGATCCAAAGACACTAACCAGTGCCGGACTAATGCCTCCTGCATCTGACAAGCCAAGAATCCTTCGGATCCCATCGACATTAAAGAAGACGAAGACCTCGCATCGCTCCGCGGCAAGAACTCGCATCACTGAGTTGAATGCCGTGCCATCAACGCCACAAGGATCCACAAACAAGAACGTGGGAGGCAACTGAGCCTTGGCTCCCTGAATGCGATTCAGCTGCTCTTCGATGTGCTCCTCGAACGTGCCATGACACAACACGGGATCTGACAGACTGGGGTTCTCTGCGCACAGTTCATGCACTCGCTCGCGCAGCTCTTGAATATATGTCCCATCGCATTCGATGAAGACTGTGTCTACTCGTGCCGCGAACTCGGGCCGAGCAGCAATCAATCGCAGAGCGAGTATCGGCGAGCCATCGCGCTTTGCGCCCGTTGATTGATCGATGTAATAGCCGCGCCCTGCAAATCCATCAATATAGAGCAACCGAGAGTGATACTTCTTCAGAATATCAAAGTACGCTGGCAGATACTGCACAAGAATCCTGTGCTTGATCGCGTTTTGCCTGCGATAATCCTCGAAGTGTGTTCCATCGGCGTTTGTCATTCTCGACGCTCGTCTGACGGTTGGCTTGGTGTTCCGGCATATCTTGCCAGATCCGCCCCTCTAGTTCGCGTCCGGTCTCGCACTTTCGGACCCCTCCCCATTGCTTGAAGAAGAACGCGACGCCTTGAGTCAGGCATCGGTCGCGAATCTCCAACACCCACTCCGCCTCCATCGGCCTCGCCCCCGGCCCGCTCTCCCCGCCGACGATCACCCAGTCGATCCCCTCGAGCGGCAGCTTTGGGATCCGACCCAGAAGCGGCTCCACCGAGAGGAATCGGATCTGCGCGGGCACATTCCGCAACGTTCGCGCCCGGTGAGTATACATGACGTTCTCGACACTTGTCCCCATCCACACATTGGTGGGCCACGGTAGGCGACGGGCCATCTCGACGGCCCGCTCGGGCCGCTTCGTCAGCACCTGGAACTGGTGCCACGGACACGACCGCATCACCTCGAAGACGCGGGCGATGAAGCTCTCCTCCACATCCTCGTGGAAGAGGTCGCTCATGGAGTTGACGAAGATGCGGCGGGGCTTGCGCCAGCGGCGCGGGATCTCTAAGGCAGCCTCGTCGGTGTTGATCCTGCCCGTAAAAACGGGGCGGCCGTTTCTCGCCCGCTTGGCCGTGCCCCCGTATTTCCTGGCGGTCGGCCCGCCCACCTGTTCCAGGCGGAGCGCCATCCGGGCTGCGTAGCAGTTCAGGCACCCGGGCGAGACCGGCGTGCAGCCGGCCACCGGGTTCCAGGTCGCGTCCGTCCACTCGATGGAAGAGGCTTGTGCCATGCCTATCGTATTCCAAACTACAGCAAAGTTCGGGGCGTGTCAATGTTCATCGGACCCGCCTTCCAACTTCCGCGATTTTCGATGAACAAGGGCTAACGTCTCTGGCCATGGACTGGACCGCCGCACTCATCGTCATCATCCTGATTCTCGTGCTCGGCTCGGCCGTCGCCATCGGCTGGTGGAGCCTCGCGGCGAAGGCGTCGCCGTATCCGGATGAGATCGAGCGGGAGAGGGAGCGGCGGCGGCGCGACGCCGAGCGCGAGCGGGACGAGGTGGTGGTGATCCGGCGGGACGAAGTCGAGGGCGAGGGGGGAAGCGGGGGCGTGGGGAAGAAGAAGGAGTGAGGGAGGCGGGAAGCGGAGGGGGTGCGGTCACCGGCCCGGGTCGGCGGGGTTCGCGGCGGCCATTTCCTCGTACATTTTGAGCGCAGCGCGGAGGTTGGCGGCGTGGTCCGGGTAGTCCTCGGCGGGGACGAGGGCGACGGCCTCGCGCTGGGCGGCCGCGGCCTCGGCGTAGCGGCCCTGGGCGGCGCGGACGGCGGCGAGGTGCATGCAGGGCTGGGAGCGGATGGGGGCGGCGCGGAGGTAGCGGTCCCACTCGTCCTTCGGGCCATCGCGGGCCTCGGCCTCGAGGATGGCCGCGGCGCGATCGGCGAGCTCCGCGGCCAGGGCGGGGTCGAGGTCGAGGGCGACCTCGGCGAGGTGGGCCTGGCTCCAGGCGTCGGCGTGCAGGGCCTCGACGGCGGCGCCGCGCCGGAGGACGGCGAGGGCCTCATCGTCGCGGCCGAGCTTCTTCAGGAGCCGGATGCGCGAGGTGTACTGCCAGTGAAGATTCGGGCCGTCCATCTTCGCGGGGTCGAGCTCGCGGGCGATCTCCATCGCGGCGAGCTGGGCCTCCTCGTCGCCGGCGCGGTAGGCGGCGCGGTACAACTCGCCGATCCGCCACTCCTCCTGCCGGAAGCGGCGGGATCGCGGCGGGGCAGGCGGCATACGGGGCGAGGGGGATCAGGAGGAGGCCGAGAGGGAGGAGGACGAGTCCGCGGCGCCAACGCGATGCGGGCATGATGGGGCCTCCGCGGGGATGCTGCGCGCCAGTGTACATCGGAACGAGGCGGGAGCGGGCAGGGGACGCGTGAGGGATGTATCGTTGTGGCGTTGCCGAGGTACAAGCTCACCATCGCGTACGACGGGACCGACTTCCACGGGTGGCAGCGGCAGTTTGTGGGTCCGCGCGTGGAGAGAGGGGAGCGAGAGGGACGGGGAGAGGAAGCGTCGGGAAGCCACGTAGAGGATGATGGCGACCACGCAGCCCTCACGCTGCCTCTCCCAGAGGGAGACGGGGCGGGAGGAGGAGCGGAAGGGAAGAGGACGGAGCACGGCCGGGCGGGGCGCCCGGCCGTGGCACCCGGGAAGGAAGAGTCGCGACCGGAGCTGCGGACGGTGCAGGGAGTGGTGGAGACGGCGGTGCGGCAGGTGGTGCGGGAGCCGGTGTGCGTGTTTGGGGCCAGCCGGACGGACACGGGGGTGCACGCCAGGGGGCAGGTCGCGGCGTTCACGACCGGACGCGAGCGGGGGCGGGGGTGGCCGCCGGAGCGGGGGACCGAGCCGCTGCTGCGGGCGATCAACTCGCGCCTGCCGGATGATGTGCTCGTGCTGAGCTGCGAGGAGGTCGATGTCCACTTCGACCCGGTGAAGGCGGTGAACAAGGGGTACAGCTACACGTGGCACATCTCGCCGACGCGGCCGCTGTGGGGGCGGCAGTACGTGCAGCACGTGAAGGTGCCGGTGGATGTGGGGGCGATGAACGCCGCGGCGGAGCTGTTCGTGGGGGAGCACGACTTCGCGGCCTTCGCCGCGGCGGGGCACGGGCGGCTGAGCACGGTGCGGACGGTCTACTCGTGCTCGGTGAGGAAGATCGAGAGCGAGGAGGCGGGGAAGGGGGCGGAGCGGGTGAGGCTGGAGATCTCGGGGAGCGGGTTTTTGTGGAACATGGTGCGGATCATCGGGGGGACGGTTCTGGAGGTGGGGATGGGGAGGCGGACGCTGGAGGGTGTGCGGCGGGCGCTGGCGTCGGGGGACCGGCGGGACGCGGGGGTGACGCTGCCGCCGATGGGGTTGTGCCTGGAGTGGATCGAGTATGGAAGGTGACCAGTGAGAGATAAACCCCCTGTGCGCCAAATGGTGGTGGATGCTGTCAAAGACCTCGGAGGCGCTACGACCAACGGGGCAGTACGCGATTGGATTCTGGCTCGCTACCCAGGTACGCACCGAGGCACAATCCAATGCACAATTGCAGTGCTGACAGTGAATCATGAATCACGCATTCACTGGCCCGAAGGCGCGAAACCTCGCGTTGCAGACCCAAAGAACCTCTACGATCAACTGTTTCGCCCTGCTCGTGGACAAGTGGTCCTGTACGACCCGGCCAAACATGGTCGTTGGGCCATCATCCAGCGCGACGACGGCAAGCTAACTGTCGAGCAGATTCGAGAGACCATCAGTGGCCATCCTATGGACTTTCCGCTCGCCGAGATCCTCCCAGTGAGGGAGGGGGGTCACATCGCCACAGACTCGAAGAGTGACGGCGACACCTTGGCTTGCTTCGCAGCGGAGTCGCATCTTCGGGACTATCTTGCACTGCAATTAGAAGACATCGAAGACGGCCTGCAATTGTATGTCGATGAGTCTGGCACCACGGGTGTAGAGTACTCGACTCCGATTGGTCGGATCGACATATTGGCCATCGATCGAGACGGGTGCTTTGTCGTCATCGAGCTCAAAGTGGGAAGAGGTCCGGACGCGGTTGTAGGGCAAGTACTTCGTTATGTGAATTGGGTGCGAAAGCACATGGCTGATGGCAAGAGAGTGCGCGGCTTCATCGTCGCACAAGCTATTTCAGACAAGATACGGTACGCCCTAGCATCCGATCCAGATGTGAGGGCACTGGAGTATGGGCTACGCCTGACCATTCGTCCGTGTGCGCTCATCTGAGTATCTGATGCGCATCCTCCACATCTCAACCCGGCTGATCCTCGGCGGCTCGCAGGAGAACACGGTGCTCTCGTGCGAGGGGCAGGCGCGGCTGGGGCACGAGGTGCACCTGGCGTTTGGGCCGATCTATGGGCCGGAGGGGTCGCTGCTGGAGCGGGTCGAGGGATTCAGGACGGGGGATGGGCGCGGGATCGCGACGCACGTGGTGCCGCATCTGGAGCGGGAGATCATGCCGCGGGCGGATTGGCGGGCGTATGGGGAGCTGCGGGAGCTCATCCGGGCGATCAAGCCGGACATCGTGCACACGCACTCGTCGAAGGCGGGGATTCTGGGGCGGGGGGCGGCGTGGCGCCGGCTCGGAAAGCCCTCCCAGACCTATGCCGAGGCCCGCGAGGAGTTCATCCGCCACAACCCGGACCAGAAGGATGTGAGGCTGCGATGGATCGGCGAGCCACTGCGGTTCGGCATTGTGCACACCATCCACGGCCCCCCTTTCCATCGCTACCAGTCCTCCCTCAAGAACACCATCTACACCCTCGCCGAGCGGTGGGCCGCGAGGCGGTGCCACCTGATCGTCTCCGTCGCCGACGCCATGACCGAGCAGTACCTCGCCCGCGGCATCGGGCGGCCGGAGCAGTACGTCACCGTCTACTCCGGGATGGAGACGGACCACTTCCTCCACGCCCCACCCGGCGAGACGCGCGAGGAGGTGCGGGCGCGGCTGGGGCTCGTGCCCGACGACTTCGTCATCGGGACCGTGGCCCGGCTGGCGGAGCTCAAGGGTCACGACGACATCCTCGAGGCGCTCGAGGAGGCCCTGAAGCAGCACCCGAACTGGAAGCTGCTGTGGGTCGGGGATGGGTGGTGGCGGGAGCGGCTGATGGGGCGGGTGAGGGACGCGGGGCTGGAGGGGAGCGTGATCGTGACCGGGCTGGCGCCGCCGACCGGGGCGGGGGGGGTGCCGGGGTACATGCGGGCGATGGACCTGCTGGTGCACCCGAGCTACCGCGAGGGCCTGCCGCGGACGGTCCCGCAGGCGCTGCTGTGCGGGACGCCGGTGGTGGCGTACGACGTGGATGGAACCGCGGAGGTCGTCGGGGGTACAGAGGGAGAGGAGACAGGGATCCTGGTGGACGCGGGGGACATCGAGGGGCTGGAGGGGTCGATCCGCTGGATGGCGGAGCACCCGGGGGAGCGGCGGGCGATGGCGGAGCGCGGCCGGGCGCTCTGCCGCGAGCGGTTCAGCGCGGAGAGGATGGTCGGGGAGCTGGAGAAGGTGTATGCCCGCGCGTTGGAGATGGCGTAGAGGAGCCGGGGGGGCGGTCGCGGCGGGGGTCGCGGCCGCGGCGGTCGCGCTGACCGTGCCGGCGCCGGGGGCGCGGGCGCAGCTGCTGAACCTCGACTCCCCCGCGCCGGCGCCGAGGGCCGGGGAGGGGAAGGCCGCGCTGGCGCTGGCCGGGCGGATGCTGGAGGAGATCCAGCGGAAGGAGAAGTCGCTGGAGCGGCTGACGGGGGAGCGGCTGCTGGCGGGCCGGTTCGAGATCGCCACGCGCCGGCTGATCCGCGGCCTGCTGATGAAGGCGGAGGAGCTGGGGGAGGCGGGGTGGGCGCACGCGCTGGCGGGGATGACGCTGCACAACCGGCTGCGGGAGCTGGACCTGATCGCGCGGCGGCTGCGGTCCGGCGGGTGCACGCCGGAGCAGCAGAGCGCGGCGGAGCTGTTCGTGGCCAAGGTCGAGCGGCTGCACGGCCTGGTGCCGATGCGAGTGGAGGACCTGGACCGCGCGCTGCGGGACCTGCTGGCGACTCCGGTGCAGACCGGGCTGGCCGCGGCGGCGTCGAGGGACGTGGCCGACCCGCCGGTGTGGACCGCCGAGCCGGGGCGCGTGGGGTGGATGGCGACGGCGGGGGGCGAAGCGCTCGACCTGGGGGCGGCGTGCGAGCGGTGGGCGGGGGTGGAGGGAATCACGCCGGAGACCGTCGCGGCGATCGCGGCGTTCAACGAGCAGACGCTGGGGCCGGCGCGGGAGTGGTGGGCGTTCCGCGGCGCGGCGGAGGCGGTTGCGGGGGCGATCATCGCGGCGGGGCGGGTCGCCGAACCGGGCGGGCTGCCGGAGTGGGTCCCCTCGGAGGCCAGGGCGTCGCTGGTCGCGAGATTCGCCGGCGCGGCCGCGAGGGCCGTCGAGCCCGGGACGCGCGAGGGGGCGATGCCGGAACTGGCGGACCTCGCGGCGTGCGCCGAGGCGCTGACGAGGTTCGATGCGCTCACGTCGTCAACATCCGCCGGCGTGGTCCGGCCGGGGCAGCGGGCGGCGGCGGCGGCGAGGTCGGCCGCGCTGGCGATCGTCGCGGCGACGGAGGCGGGATCGAAGGAGTCCCGCGCTGCGCTCGCGGCGTACAGCGCGACGCTGCGGCTGCTGGGGGAGCGGGCGGCGATCGAGGATGAGCGGTCGCTGGTCCGCGACGCCCGGCCCGCGTGGCGGGCGCTGGAGACCGAGGCGAGGCGGACGGAGGCGGACCTGTGGGGCGTGCTGGGGGCGATCGCGCCGGAGGACGCCGCGCCGCTGAGCAACCCGGTGATCGTCGCGCCGCTGGCGGCGCACCGGCGGTCGCTGGACGACCTGCGGGCGGTGGCGGCGATCTCGCGGCACCTGGGCGGAGCGGCGCCGGCGCCGGGGCTGCCGGGGGCGACGCCGCCGATGGACGGGCTGCAGCGCGGGGCGGTGCTGGCGCGGGTGCTGCGGCTGGGGCAGGACCTTTCGGTCCCGGAGCGGCGCGAGGGCGCGCTGGCGGCGATCCGGCAACTCGCGGCGGACCTTGAAGAGCTGATGGCCTTCCCCGGCGAGGACGAGCTGCGCGCCGGCGGGGCGGACCTGGACGCGGTGACCGGCGGGCGGACGGCGGCGCTGGTGGGGCGGATCGACGCGGCGCGGTCGCGCTGGCTGGAGGGGCTGGCGCGCGACGGCGAGGAGGCGGAGGTGGCGGCGGACCTGCGGCGGTGCCGCACGCTGGCGGGGCTGGCCCGCGACGCGGCGACGATGCGCGCGCTGCTGACCGCGTCGCGCCCCCCCGGCCCCGGCGAGCGGTTCATGGCCGGCGACGAGGGGGGGATCCGCGCGCACCCCGGGTGGGAGCTGTCGGACCGCGCGGCCGCGGCGATCTACGGCGACCTCGGCGAGCGCGTGCCGCGGGCGGCGCGGCTGCTGCTCGAGGGGGGGCCGTCGCGGGAGCGATCGGTGGTCGTGGCGCTCGAGGAGGTTGAGGCGGTGATCGCGCCGGCCCGGCTCGCGGCGGGCCTGGAGCGCGAGGCGCGGTCGCGCCGGCTGGCCGGCGTGCCGGTGATGGTCGAGCTCGCCGCGCCGCCGGCGGCGGGGGGCGGCCCGTGGCCGGTGGAAGTCAGGGCCGAGCTCGCGGCGATCTGCCGATACGCGGAGGAGCTCGCCCACGCGATGGAAGAAAAAGATGCGCAGCGCATCACGGCGCTCCGCGCACACCTGAACGATCGGGCCCGCGCTGCGCTGGAGCGGCTGCCGCCGCCGGGGCGCGGCGTGTGAAGATGCTCGCAGGGCGATCCCGGCGCGCGGCGGGCTTAACATCCCGCCGATGGCGGCGCTCGCGCAAATGGAGCCTTTCGGTACGGCCGTGCTGCTGGTCGCCTTTGGCGTGCTCATGGCCATCAGCGCCGTCTTCAGCCGCGCGATGGACCGCCTCGGCGTGCCCATCCTGCTGCTGTTCCTCGTCCTGGGGATGCTCGCGGGGTCGGAGGGGATCGGGGGGCTGCAGTTCACCAACTACGAGTTCGCCTTCCGGATCGGGACGATCGCGCTGGTGCTGATCCTGTTCGACGGCGGGCTGAGCACCGACTCGGACGACGTCCGGCGGAGCATCAAGCCCGCCGCGGTGCTGGCGACCGTCGGCGTGATCGGGACGGCGGCGCTGGTGGCGCTCTTCGGGTGGCTGGTCGGGCTGGACTGGAAGATGGCGATGCTGCTGGGGTCGGTGGTGTCGTCCACCGACGCCGCGGCGGTCTTCGCGGTGCTTCGCGGCAGCAGCCTGCGGCTCCAGAAGCGGATCGGCACGACCCTCGAGCTCGAGTCGTGCCTGAACGACCCGATGGCGGTCATCCTGACGATGACCGTCGGCGAGATGATCGTCAGCCAGCGGCCCCTGGGGTGGGACCTGCTCTACTCCATCCCGCTGCAGCTGCTGATCGGCACGGTGACGGGGCTGGCCTTCGGCCGGCTGGGGACGATGCTGCTGCGCCGGGTGCGGGTGCAGACCGGCGGGCTCTACCCGGCGCTGACGCTGGCGGTGGCGTTCACGGGCTTCGGCGCCACGACGCTCATCGGGGGCAGCGGGTTCCTCGCGGCGTACATCTCGGGGATCGTGATGGGGAACTCGGTGATCCCCTACCGCAACGGGCTGGGGCGGATCCACGAGGCGATCGCCTGGCTGAGCCAGATCACGATGTTCCTCATCCTGGGGCTGCTGGTCACCCCGTCGCAGCTGCTCCCGATCGCGCCGGTGGGGCTGGCGGTGGGGCTGCTTCTGGCGGCGGTCGGCCGGCCGCTGATCGTGTGGCTGTGCCTGCTGCCGTTCAAGTACCCGGCGAAGGAGGTCGGGTACATCGGCTGGATCGGGCTGCGCGGGGCGGTGCCGATCATCCTGGGGACGTTCCCGCTGATGATCGGCGTCCCGGACGCGGAGAAGCTCTTCCACCTGGTCTTCTTCATCGTCGTGCTCAGCTGCCTGGTGCCGGGGGCGACGATCCGGCCGGTGACCAAGCGGCTGGGGCTGGAAGCGCCCGACGTCCCCGCCCCCGCCGGGGTGCTGGAGATCAACTCCACGCGGGTCCTGCACGGGGACCTCAAGTCCTTCTACATCGACGAAACCCTGGCGGTCTGCGGGGCGAGCATCAGCCAGATCCGCTTCCCCCCCAACTCCGCGGCGATCCTGCTGGTCCGCGGCGACGAGCTGATCGCCCCGCGCGGCGACACCGTCCTGCAGCCGGGTGACCACGTCTACATCTTCTACCGACCCGAGGACAAGGCCTTCATCGAGCTGATGTTCGGCCGGGCGCAGGAGGGGGGCGCGCCGGGGGACTCGTGAGGCTCGGGGGAGGACCGCGAGAGCCGCGGGCTGCGCCCGTGTCCGCCCGCGCCCGTTACGGGGCGCGCGTCCAGAGGATCTCCACCTCGCGGAAGATCTTCTCGATCCCGCCGAGGGCGCGGATCTGCTCGAGCAGGCCCAAGCCGGGGAACTGGGCCTGGAGCTCCTCGAGCGCATCCTCCATCCGCTGCACGGCGTCGGGCGTGAGGATCACGCCGCGGGTGGTGAAGCCGGACGCGTGCGCGGAGACGCCCGTGGCGCGGGTGTACCCGAACTCCGGGATGGTCAGCGTCACCGCGCCGCCGGAGTAGGTCCACGTCCCGCCGCTGAGGTCCGACGCGCCCAGGCCGGCGAGGTCGAGCCCGCCGCCGCCCTCCTCGCCGCTGAACCACGTCCCGTCGGCGCGGAGGACCATACGGCCCGTGTCGGGGTCGTCGTCCTCTCCGGCGTCGAAGAGCCCGCCGCGGAGCGTCACCAGCCACGACCCCGACAGCGGCTCGAGGTGCGGGATCAGCGGCCCGACGTCTTCGTCGTCGAGGACGTCCACCACGGGCGTGGCGCTCGCCCCGATGTTCTCGAACCGCCACTGCTCCCCGGGCCGCCACGCGTAGCGGATGACCTCGCCGCCGGCGCTGACGCCCACGAGGTTGATCGTCCCCGCGCCGGAGGTGAAGCCGTACACGCCGCCGCCGAACGCCTCGGCGCCGGGGACGAGGTCTCCGGCGACCTCCCACCGCCCCTGGAACTGCGGCACCCACCAGTAGATCGCGAGCCCGCCGCCGTCGGCGTCCACGCCGCCGACGTTCAGCCCGCCCCAGGGCGTCGTGTACGCCATCACCGTCCCCGGCGTCAGGCGCGGGCCGCTGAACGACTCGGTGAAGTTCGTCAGCGCCCAATCCCCGCCGAACTGCGGCACCCACCACGTGACGACGAGCTCGCCGTCGGGGTTGGCGCCGGCGATGTTGATGCCGTCCCACGCGGTGAGGTACACCGACAGCCCGCCGGTCATCGTCGGCGCGCCGGTCTGCTCGGAGAGGTTGGAGGACTGCCACCGATCGAGCCCCGGCGCCCACCAGACCGCCCGCACGTCGCCGTTCTCGTCGAGCCCCGCGATGTTCAGCCCGTTCCACGCGGTGACGTACGAGACGAGGCCGCTCGCGAACACCGGCGTCGCCTGCCCCTGGGGCGCGAGGTGATCCGCGGAGAGGTTCACGAACTCCCACTCGAACGCCCCGGAGGGCGACCGCCCGCCCGTCTGCCGGTACACGACGACGTCGCCGGACGCGGTCGCGCCGGCGATGTGCACGAGCCCGTCGGTCGAGGTGAAGGAGGTGATCCGCGAGGCGATCGGCTCGGCGCCGGCCAGCTCCTGGCTCAGCACCCGCACCGACTCGATCCGCCCGCGGTCGTCGTCGAGGATCAGCGCCAGCGCGCCGGGGGCGTTGAAGGCGTAGTAGCTGCGGCCGTCCTTCGGGTCCAGCCAGGCCGCGGAGGAGTTCGGCGCGAACCCCGCGCGGAGGGCCTCGGGGATCCAGCCCCCGAGGTCCTTGCGGCCCCACTGGCCCCCCTCCCCCTCGACATAGACCAGCAGGCCGCCGCCGTCGGTGTGGACGACCTCGACGCGGTCGGCCGCGTCCGCGACGGCCATCGGCACGCTCGCCAGGAGCAGCCGCGGCTCGACCGCCTCGAACCTCGCCGCGTCCCGGTACTCCGCGCGCATCGCCCTGCGCCCCATCGCCCGCATCGGCGTCGTCCTCCCATGCCGCGGCCGCGTCGGCGCGGGAGCGCCGGGGCCACGGGAGTATGTATGTCCGAATCGCGAGGGCGGACCGCCAGCCCCGACCGCGCCGGCGCGCGGCCTTCGTGGCCGGTTATCCGATCTGGTGCGCCTGCCGCGGGCGCGGCTCTCGGACCCCGCCCCGGGCCGTCCGCTAACGCTCCCCGGGCTGGATGACCAGCGCCTCCCACCCGTCGTACCGCCCGCCGGCCTCCTCGGCCCCGATCATCAGCTCGCCGGTGACCTCGGTGATGTGCTCGAGGTTGATCGCGTCGTCGCGCTCCAGGCGCAGGCCGACGGTCTCGCCGTCCTCCCCCTCCTCTTCCTCAAAGGCCTCGGCCTTGAAGCCGGCGGCCTCCGCCGAGGCGGCGAAGCGGTCGCGGTCTACGGCGTCAACGAAGTAGATGAAGTGCGTCACCGGTCGGGGCACCACCAGCGGGTCGCCCGCCTGCTCGAACTGCGACACCACCATCTCGTCGAAGGAGTGGCGCAGCTCCATCGCGTCCGGGAGCAGGTCGTCGAAGTAGACGGACCAGTCCGCGTCGCCGGCGGCCTGGACGGACAATTCCCGCCCCGCCATCCCGGCGAGCGCCCCCTCCGCCGCGGCGCGCGCCGCGTCCCCGCGGGGGCCGTAGAAGTAGAACGCCCGCTCCCCCCTGTGCGACCGGCGGGCGACGAGGACCGCCCCGGCCGGCTCCATCGCCTCCAGCAGGATCTCCTCGATCCCCTCCATCACATCGAACTCGTCCCCCCGCGGCAGGCCGTGCTCGTCCATCTCCAGGAACGACACCGCCACGCGCAGGGCCGTCGGCCGCTCCTCGTCGGGCGCCGAGTCGGCGAACTGGAGGTCCACGCCGGTGATGGCCGGGGCCTCGTCGATCTCGCGCTCGTAGACGATCCAGTTCTCGATCATCCCCCCAGCGTAGCGACCGGGGCCCTTCGACGCGAGCCCCGCCCGGCGGGCTCCGGACGCCCGCGGGCCGCCTCCACCGCCGCGACCACCGCCGGGCCCCAGGGCAGGAGCGCCGGGTCGGGGTCGCGGAGCTCGAAGGGCCGCATCCCCTCGGGGGGGATCACCCGCCAGGCGACGCGGCCGATCTCCTGGCCGGTGAAGGTCTGGCGCCCCGCGGCGTCGGTCACGACGACGATGGTCTCGCGCAGGTCCAGGGGCCACGCGGCCAGTTGCTCGCCGCGGCGGTTGGTCCGGCGGAGCTCCAGCCCGCCGCGCTCGACCGTGAGCACCCACCCGGAGCGGCCCATGATCGACCGGATCACCCAGGTGCCGGCCCCGATGAGCAGCCCGCCAAAGAGCTTGAGCACCCACATCGCGGCCGCCCCTCTCCCGGTGCTCCAGCCGGTGAGATGGGCGGCCAGCAGCCCTCCCCCGCAGATCGCCGCGATGACCGCGAGGGAGACGACAATGTCGCGCCACGCCGTGCCGTCGGGGTACGCCCAGTGGTGGACGCGGACGCCCTCATCCTCGACGGTGGCGTTGTCGGGCGGGTTCGCCAGCGCCTCGCGCAGCGCCGCGATCGCCGGGCCGTCCTCGATGACGACCCGCGGCAGGCGCGTGCGCAGGCGGTTCTCCCACAGGTCCAGCCGCGAGCGGCGCACCCGGACGGGCTTCTTGCGCCGGCACCCCTCGACGGCGAGGATGGCCGCGGCGAGCTCGGCCCCCGAGGCCCGCTCGCGCCCCGTCTCGACCCGGTCGAGGAGGTCCCGCCCGCTCCGGCGCATGCGCCGGGCGATCACCGTCCGGCGCAGGTGCACCAGCACGACGACGCCGAGGATGGCGCCGGAGATCCCGAGAAGCCCGACGAACACCCACGGCGAGGCCGCCCCGCGCGACTGCGGGATCATCGCCACCGCCGCGGCGACCGCGCCCCCGAGCAGCCCGAGCACCAGCACGATGAAGACCGCCAGCACCCACAGCGGCGAGCCGACGGGCTGGAGCGGGACGACGACGGCCTCCTCCTCGCGCTGCGCCACCGCCTTCGGTCCTCGCTACAGCCCCACCGCCCGGATCTCGCGCCGGCCGAAGTCGAGCTTCATCGCCTGCTTGGCCAGGTAGAGCGTCTCCTCCGCCAGGACGTTGGCCTTGGCCGTGCCGCGGCGGAGGACGTCGATCGCCAGGGCGTCGCCCTGCGGGCCGTCGAGCTTCGCGCGGCGCTCCCGCATGGGGGCGAGCAGCTCGTTGATCGCCGCACCCAGCTCCTGCTTGATGTGGCCGTCGCCGATGTTGTCTCCGGCGGCGTACTTCGCCTTGATCTCCTCCGCCCGCTCGCGGGGGAGGAAGGCGTCCACGTACTGCATCAGCGCGTTGTTGGGATCGCCGGGCTCGGTCGGGCTCTGCCGGCCGGTGTAGATCTTGTTGACCTTCTTCTGGACCTCCTTCGGCGGGTCGTTCAGGAAGATGGCGTTGCCCAGGCTCTTGGACATCTTGTTGACCCCGTCGATGCCGACGAGGCGGGCGACGCGGCCGACCTTCGCCGCGGGGATCGGGAAGACGCCCCCGGCCTTCACGTAGTCCGCGTCCTCGGTCTTGGGGTTGACGCCGCAGTAGACCTGGTTGAACCGCCGGGCGACCTCGCGGCACATCTCGATGTGCGCCACCTGGTCCTCGCCGACGGGGACCAGCTCCGGGCGGAAGGCGAGGATGTCGGCGCACTGGCCGACGGCGTAGAGGGGGAAGCCGAAGCTGTAGGTGTCGCCCAGGCCCTTGAGCTCGATCTCGGTCTTGAGCGTCGGGTTCCGCATGACGCGGTTGAAGGGCAGGAGCATGGCGAAGAACCAGCTCAGCTCGGCGATGGCGGGGCACTCGGTCTGGAGGACGATGGTGGAGCGCTCCGGGTCGATCCCGGCCGCGAGCCAGTCCTTGACGATGCCGATGGTGTTGGCCCGGATGTCGTCCGGGCGGTCGGCGAGGGTCGTGAAGGCGTGCATGTTGGCGATCAGGAAGTAGCAGTCGTACTCGTCCTGGAGCCGCACGCGGTTCTCGACCGAGCCGACCCAGTGGCCCAGGTGGAGCCCGGTGCTGGTGGGGGTGTCGCCGGTGAGGATGCGGGGGGGGCGGGGTTGGGTGGTTTGGCTGGGATTCGTGCTCATCGGACGGAGTTTAGACCCGCGCCCGCCCGGGCCCAACGCCCCCAAACGCCCCAATCCGAACCGCGACCGTCAGGGAGCGGCTCGCCCGCGCGCGCATCCGTCCTCGTCCCAAGCCCGCGCGCTGCACCCTTTCCTTACTCACCCGGCCCGGACCCCATCGCCGCGATCGGGGACTGCCCGCGCCACACCGTCACGGGCCCTCCAGGGCCCCCAACAGCCCCCGGGCTTCCTGCCTGAGAGAGAGATCCTCATCACGCATCCCGATCGACGCCGCCCGGAGAGTCCGCGGCCGCTTCTCTCTCGCCGCGAGGGGCTCTCCGTAGTACCGACTTTCCAAAAGGCGGACCATGCTCAGGCACGTGCGGCGCACACCTGGATCCGGGTCCGCTTCCATCAGCAGAATCATGCGCTCGGCCTGCGCCTCCCACCCCGGATGCGTCCACGATTTCGTCGCGATCGCCCGGACCATCGCGCGGCGGACGGCCGGATGCTCTTCTGCCATCCGATCCCACAGCACCTCAACAAGCTCCGGGTTGGGCGCCACCGGCTGATGGCCGATGATGCTTCTGTCATCCAACCACGCCAAAGCGTCGGCGGCGGCCTCACGAACTTGCCATCGATCGTCGGTGAGCAGCCGGCGTAGATCGGCATCTCGTCCCGGCTCTCCCGGATGCGAGTCTGCGGGATAGCCGAGGATCGACTGGACGACTGCGATCGCTTCTCCGTCCTTCACCTGATCGCCGTCCGCCGCGTCCCGCAGCGCTGGAATGAGCGATTCGGCCGCATTGCCGGCAGCACCGATCGCCGCCATCGCGGCGCAGCGCACCGTGGGACTCGGGTGCCGAAGCCATCGTGTGTACGCCGGCTCGAACTGCGGGTACAACCACCCCATCGAGCTCAATACGCTGTGCGCCCAACGGCAAACCTGCTCGTCCTCGTGATCAAGCAGCTTGACGAGCATCGGCGTCACAAGCGCGTTCTCGGGCGCCCCAGGGCTCAGCACCGAGATTCCGTACCGCACCATCGCCGGATCGCGCTCCATCCGGCGCACCCATCCGTGGAGGAACAGCAGCCTCGACCACCGAGGCGACTTCGTCGCCGCGGCAATGCTCGGCTGATTGATCGCGGCTGTGAACGCCTCCTCCGCCCGCTCATCAAACAGCGGCACCACGACGATCAGCACCCGCACCGGCACCGCCGCGGCCCAGCCGTCCTGCTGCACCGCGGGCATGTGCCCGACACCCCACCCAATCAGCCCCAGCACCAGCGCCGCGACTGCTTCCCTCCACCTCCGATGCGACTTGAACAACGCTCGCTCACTTCTCGCCTCGGCCCCGCACTCCGGGCACACCAGCCCCGGCACCCCCGCCATGTCATACCAGCATCCCGGGCACCGCCGCCGCCCGCGGCTTCGGTCCCACAGCATCGCCCACGCCAGCAGCACAAGCGCACCGACGCCCAGCACCCCGCCGCCGATCCAGAATGCCCAGTCCCAGTTCAGACTGGCCTCCTCACGCGCCGCCGCCGGCGTCGATCGCCGCCAGCGCCCGCTCCGCCTCGCGCCGGATCCGCTCTGACGGGTCCGCCAGCGCCGCCGCGAGCGCGTCCCGCGCCGGCGCGGCCAGCGCCCCGAGGTCCGCCAGCTGCATGGCCGCGGCGTAGCGCACCGGCTCGGACTCGTCCCCCAGCAGGCCCGCCAGCACGCCCACGACCTCGGCGCGCCCGCGGCCGACGCGCCCCAGCGACGTCGCGACGGTCACGCGCACCTCCGGGTCCGGCTCGGTGCGCAGGCGCTCGACCAGCCCGCGGACGGCCCCGTCCGCGCACCCGCGGCACCGCCCCAGCGCCACCGCGGCGGTGGCGCGGACCCCGGGGTGCGGGTCGTCCAGCGCGGCCAGCAGCGCGGTCGCGGCGGGGCTCACTTCCGTCCCCGGCGCGGCGAGCGCCTCGGCCGCCTCCTGGCGCACGAGCGGGCTCGGCGCGGTCGTGAGCACCTCCGCTAAGGCGGCCACCCCCTCCGGCCCGATCTGCCGCAGCACGCCCACGGCCCCGGTCGCGGCCGCGTCGCCCCGCGACTTGGCGACCCCGATCAACTCGGGCGAGGCCGCGGCGGCCTCCCTGCCGAGCCCCATCAGGCCGTGGCACGCCGCCTCGCAGATCCGGTCATCCGGGTCGCGCAGCATCTCCATCAGGTACGGCATCCCCCGCGCGCCCGGGTGCAGCGCCAGCAGCGCCCGCAGCATTGCCAGCTTCGCCTGCGCGTCCCCCTCGCCCGGGTACGCCCGCCTCAGCACCTCCACGACCCGGTCCATCCGCTCCGGCGGCACCTGCCCCAGCACCCACGCCGCGGCCCGGCGCGTGTGCGCGTGCTCGGGCGAGCGGAGCATCCGCAGCAGCACCGGGTCCGCCTCGGGCCCATTGTCCACGAGGTTCGCCAGGATGATCTCCGGGCCGCTGACCGTGCTCCACTTCTGCACCGGCCAGAATGATGGGCTCTGGTTGATCCGCCGCTCGCACTCGTGTGCCGCCAGCACCCGCTCCCACCGGCTCAGGCGCGGCGGCGGCGCGGGCATGACCATCCCCGGCGGCGGCGGTGGCGGCTGCACTCCGGGCTGCTGCTGCGCGCCGGCCGGGCCGGACGCCGCGACCGCCGCGACCCACGGCGGCGCCACGGCCTGGCCCTGGTACACCGCGCTCGCCTGCTCCTCGAACCACGGTGCCAGCGCCGTCAGCGCCCACAGCGGCGCGGCCGCCCCCCAGCCGTCGCGCACCACCCGCGGCGTCACCCACACCCCCCACGCCAGCGCCCCCACCCCGCAGGCCGCGAGCACCCGCCCCCACCGCCGGCGCGTCCGGCGCAGCCCCGCCTCGGTCGCGACGGCCCGCCCGCACTCCGGGCAGACCAGCCGCGGCACCGCGTCCATGTCGTACCAGCAGCGCGGGCACCGTTTCCGCCCGCGCGAACGGTCCCACAGCAGCCCCCACCCCAGCCCGACGAGCGCAACCACCCCCAGCGCCCCCGCGAGCACCAGGAAGACCCAGTCCCACTCGCCTATCAGC
>JBIQJK010000044.1:0-27957 GCA_044507535.1 Planctomycetaceae bacterium
CCAGCGGCGCAGCAGCCGCCCGCACAGCGAGTGGAACGTCGAGATCGTCAGCCCGCGCGCGGCCCGCCCCTCGCCCAGCAGGTGCGCGATCCGCTCCCGCATCTCCGCCGCGGCCTTGTTGGTGAACGTCAGCGCCAGGATCTGCCACGGCGGGATCCCGCAGGCGATCAGGTACGCGATCCGGCGGGTGATGACCCGCGTCTTGCCCGAGCCCGGCCCGGCCAGGACCAGCAGCGGGCCCTCGGTGTGCATCGCGGCGCGGCGCTGGGGCTCGGTGAGCCCGGCGAGGATCTCCTCGGCGCTCGGGGGGGTGGTGTGCGGGGGATGGCTGTGCATGCAGCCACAGGGTAGGGATCGCAGCGCCGGCGGGGCGGCGGGCCTGTCGGTTCGCGCGGCCCGCGCCGCCGCTCTCGCCGCCGCGCCGGCCGGCCGGATCGATTGACGGCGCTCGGTGGCTCCCCGTAGCATTGGCGCCGCGGCGGCCGGCGCGTCCCTGCCGGGGGCGCTGCGGGGCCGAATCGGGGGGCGCGCGAGCCGGGCACGCTATGAACGTCATCGTCGTCGGCGCGGGCGAGGTCGGCTTCCACATCGCGGAGCGGCTCTCGAAGGAGGGGCTGAGCGTCACGGTCATCGAGAGCGACCCCGAGAAGGCGCAGCTGCTTCAGGCCAAGCTCAATGCTTCCGTCGTCCACGGCAGCGGCGCCGACACCGAGGCCCTCCGCCGCGCGGGGATCGACGGCGCGGACCTGTTCATCGCCGTCACCGACCGCGACGAGGTGAACATCGTCACCGGCCTGCTCGCCCACGTCTCCGGCTCCAGGCGCGTGGTCGCGCGGATCAAGAGCGTCGAGTACGCCACCGCCGAGTGGGCCCGCAACGCCCGCTCCCTGGGCATCGACCTGCTGATCAACCCGCAGAGCGTCGTCGCCGACGAGATCTACCGCATCATCTCCTACACCTCCGCCGCCGAGGCCGCCGAGCTCGCCGACGGCCGCGTCGTCTTCCTCGGCTACCACGTCGAGCGGGGCAACCCCCTGGCGGGGATCGCCCTCCGCGACCTGGCCGGGATCCGCGGCATCTACCGCATGGTCGTCACCGCCATCGCCCGCCGCCACGAGACGATCATCCCCCACGGCGACGACACCATCCAAGAGGGCGACATCGTCTTCTTCGTCTGCAACAAGCTCGACGTCCCCGCGATCAACTACCTCTTCGAGTTCGAGCGCCAGCCCGCGCGCTCCGTCTTCATCTACGGCGGCGCCTCCGTCGGCCGCACGCTCGCCCGCCGGCTCGTCGCCGCCGGCCTGCGCGTCAAGGTCATCGAGCCCGACGCCGAGCTCTGCCGCGGCCTCGCCGGGGACCTGGACGACGTCATGGTCCTCAACGCCGAGGGGACCGACGTCGAGACCCTCCTCCACGAGGGGGTCGCCGAGTGCGACGTCTACGTCGCCGTCTCCCCGGATGAGAAGGCCAACATCCTCTGCTCGCTCCTGGCCAAGAGCTACGGCGCCAAGCGGGGGGTCGCCCTGGTGGACGGGCACGAGTTCGCCGTCCTGGCCCCCTCCCTCGGCGTGGACGCCTGCGTCAGCCCCCGCCAGACGACCGCCGGCGCCGTCGTCCGCTACGTCCGCCCCACCGGCGTCGCCTCCCTGGCCACCATCGAGCACAGCAACGCCGAGGTCCTGGAGATGGTCATCCGACCCGGCAGCCCCCTCCTCGGCGTCCCCCTCCGCGACCTCGACCTGCCCGAGGGGAGCATCATCGGCGTGATCGTCCGCGGCGACGACGTCGTGATCCCCAGCGGCGAGGACCACCTCGAGCCCGACGATCACGTGATCGTCTTCTCCCTCCCGGAGGCGGTGGCGAGGGTCGGCAGCTTCTTCTCGTAGATCGCGAGGAACGATCCCCCGGGCCCCTCTCCGGGGCCGCCGCGAACACCGGCGCCCACCACGCAGCACCCAGCACCCCTGTCCGCTCCACCATGAACTTCCGCATCCTCCTCCACGCTCTCGGCGGGCTGCTGATCTTCCTGGCGGCGCTCATGCTCGCCCCCGCGGCCGTCTCGCTCATCTACCGCGACGGGCAGTGGCTCCCCTTTACGGCCTCCGCCGCGCTCACCGCCGCGGCCGGCGCGGGGCTCTACTACCGCTTCCGCGGCCGGCGCGACGTCACCCTCCGCGAGGGGTTCGCGATCGTCGCCTTCGCCTGGCTGAGCTACGCCGCCTTCGGCTCGCTCCCCTTCATCTTCTCGGGGAGCCTCCCCGGCCCGGCGGACGCCTTCTTCGAGTCCATGTCCGGCTTCACCAGCTGCGGGGCCTCCGTCATGACCGACGTCGAGGCCAACCCCCCCAGCATCCTCTTCTGGCGGGCGCTGTCGCAGTGGATCGGCGGCATGGGCTTCATCGTCCTGGGCATCGCCGTCCTCCCCCTCCTGGGCGTCGGCGGCATGCAGCTCTACCGGGCGGAGGTCGCCGGCCCGACCTCCGACCGCCTCACCCCCCGCATCCAGGACACCGCCAGGCTCCTGTGGGGCACCTACGCCATCATCACCGCCGCGGGGACGCTCCTGCTCTGGGCGGGCGAGATGGACCTGTTCGAGGCCGTCTGCCACTCCTTCTCCGCCGTCGCCACCGGCGGCTTCTCCACCCGCAACGCCAGCATGGGCGCCTTCGGCGCCTACAGCCAGCTCGTCGTCATCGCCCTCATGCTCGCCGGGGGCACGAGCTTCTCGCTGCACTACTTCGGGCTCCGGGGCCGGCTCCGGCGCTACCGGGAGAGCGGGGAGACCCGCTGGTTCGCGGGCTTCGCCGCGGCGGTGGTGCTGCTGCTGGTGGCGGTCAACTGGGGGGGCTACGACAACCCGCTGCTCAACCTCCGCGACGCCGCCTTCACCGGCGTCTCCGTCCTGACCACCACCGGCTTCGCCACCGCCGACTACGAGCCCTGGCCCGCGGCCTCGCTGATCCTCCTCTTCGCCGCCGTCTTCGTCGGCGCGTGCGCCGGCTCCACCTCCGGCGGGCTCAAGCAGGTCCGCCTCATCCTGCTGCTGAAGAACGTCCTCCTCCAGGCCCGCCAGCTCATCCACCCCCGCCAGGTTACCGTCCTGAAGTTCGACCGCCGCCCCGTCTCCCCGGACATCATGCGCGACGTGCTCGGCCTGGCCGTGCTCTTCCTCGGCACCTTCGTCGCCGCCGCGGCGGTGCTGGGGGCCCTCGGCCTCGACCTGGTCACCGCGGCCACGGCCTCGATGGCCTGCCTGACGACCCTCGGACCGGGCCTGGGCGACGTCGGCCCGATGGACAGCTACGCCGGCCTGCCCGCGCTGGCGAAGCTCGTGCTCGCCCTGGTCATGCTCGTCGGCCGCCTGGAGGTCTGGACGGTGCTGGTGCTCTTCTTCGTGTCGTTCTGGCGCAAGTAGCCGCGGGCGGGCGGGGCGCTACCGCGTCGCCGCTCCGGCGCGCGCTTCGATCCTCGCGAGCACCCCGCGGATCATCTCCCCGATCCCGTCGAAGACCTGGTGCACCGGGGCGTCGCCGTACATGTACGCCGGGGCGGTGACGAGGTTGTTCGCCTCGTCCACGTGCGCCTCGGTCACCGGCTTCTCGACGTTCCTTGAGCCCATGGCGTCGATCGCCGCGGCCGCGCCGGCGTCGTTGCCGATCGTCACGCTCACCCCCGGCCCGCCGCGCTGCTTCCCCAGCACCCGCGCCGCCAGCACCGGGGCGATGCAGCACATCCCCACCGGCTTGCCCGCCGAGTGGAACGCCTTGATCACCCGCTCGACCTCCGGGTTCACCTCGCACGCCGCCCCCGCCGCGGCGAAGTCGCAGAGGTTCTTCGCCGCCCCGAAGCCGCCCGGGAAGACCGCCCCGTCGAAGGCCGCAGCGTCGAACTCCGCCAGCGGCCGGACCTTCCCGCGGGCGATCCGCGCCGACTCGACCAGCACCGACCGGGCCTGCCCCGGCTCCTCCTTCCCCGTCAGGTGGTTGACCACCGGGGCCTGGATGTCCGGGGCGAAGCAGGAGACCTCGGCGCCCGCGCGGCTCAGGTGGATCAGGCAACTGACCGCCTCGTGGATCTCGGAACCGTCGAAGACGCCGCAGCCGGAGAGGATCAGGGCGATGCGGGGCATGGTCGGACTCCTCTGGAGAAGGTGCGGAACGCCCGCCGCGCCTCCAGACGCGGCGGACGATGAAGTGTAGAAACAAGCGGGCAGCCCCCGTTGGGGCTGCCCGCCGGATGAAATCAAGTTGGACGCCGGCGGGGGCTCTGCGGGGCCCTCGGCTCAGGAGGGTCCGATCGCCCGGCGGGCGCTGCCCGGCTCGATGTTCTCGAGGGGCTCCTCAAGTTCCTCCTCCTCCACCCCGTAGTAGTCCTGCTCCTCCTGGAGGTGCTCGATGACGGCGGTGACGTTCGTCTCATCGACCGCGGGCGGCTCGGGCTCCCTGGACAGGAAGAGGTACGCGCCGACGGCGACGAGGAGGAGGACGGCGCTGACGGCGCCGAGCACGATCTTCTTGCGTTGTTCGTTCATTCGCAGTCCTTCGGGGATCCGCCCGGCCCGGCCGGGCGCCCTCCGTCACCGGTTGACGTCGCGTCCCTGGATGCCCTTCTTGGTGGCCCAGAAGAACGCCGGCCAGATCGAGGTGTCGGGCTGGCCGTACTCCAGATTGTCCTGGTCCATCCCGTAGGCCCGCATCATCGCCTGCGACGGGTTGAACGTGCCCGACGGCGTGAAGATCTCGGACTCGGCGGCGTTGGTGCTGTTGGCGAGCTCGTAGATCCGGCGCATCGGGACCGTGTCCACGCTGCCGTCCACGCGGGAGAACCGGCTGTCGGCCTCCGGGTTGTTCCACTGCGGCGACAGCGGCATCCGGCCGTTCGGGCCGCGCCGGCTCCTCTTGGAGAAGTCGAACCGCTCGAAGAGCATCACCTTCGCCTGCGGGAAGGTCACCTCGTCATAGCGATTCCGACGCAGGTGCTGGGGGCCGACGGAGACCACGGCGTTGGTCTGATAGCGAGAAGGGCTGAGCCAGAAGGTGGGCGGATAGACGTACGACCCGTCCCAGATCGTGTCGTCCAGGTTCGGGTTCGTGGCCTGATGGGCCTTGAAGCGGGCCAGCACGGTCGAATCCCCCGGCGCAAACTGGACGCTGGAGGTCAGGCCGCCCGAGTCGATGTACTGCATCATGAGGCTGGCCCAGTGGAACGCGAAGGGCTCCGTCACCCGCTGGCCCGCGCTGATGCTCATGTCCCACACCCAGTTCGTTCGGCTGGGCACCATGATGTGGTACCACTGCCCCCAGGCCGGGGAGCGGTCGAAGGGGTTGACGAAGGTGTCCTTGTGCTCGCCGCCGTAGAAGAAGATGACCTGTCCGAGGCTGCGAAGGTTGACGAGGCTGACGGTGTTCTGGGCCGTCCGGCGGGCGCTCGCCAGGCCGGGCAGCAGGATGGCCACCAGCAGCGCGAGGATCGCCACGACGACCAGGAGTTCGATCAGTGTGAAGCCGCGGTTCTTTCTCATTCCGAGTCTCCCAGGTGCACGCCGCCGAGCCGCGAGGCAACCGGTCGTCGTGTGTGCACGATCATGGTCCACAATCCGGGACGCCGGTCGTGGCGGTCGTTCAACGCTCCGATTCGCCAGATCCGAATTTCGGACCGGAGCGGGGGGGCACACCACGATTCGGCGAGGATTGCGCCGAAGCCGACGTACTCCTGTAGTTCCTGCTCATGAAAGTCCAGACCAGAAAGACGCCCCAAAGGGCGCGTCGGTGAAATGCTCGGGGAAAGCCGCCGCCGCGGCGGAGCCACGGCCCGGGTCAGAACGACCCGCGACTCGGTGCCCTGGGGCCGAACGCAACCCCGCAGGGGCCTCCTGACCTATCCATTATGCAGCAAGGATGGTTATCTGTCCAGCCGGTGCCTTTTCTCTGGCCGGGACCGGCCGCCTCCCGCTCTCGCGGGGGGCATGCCCGGGATCTGTACCCGCCTTCTGGCCGAGAAACACGTTCCGCGGGGCCGCGGCCCGGGCTCGCTTCCCCGTCCTCCCGGGCCGGCGGGGAGGGCCACGGGGCCCCTCCCACGGTCAGGGGGAGGAACTGCCCTCCCCGCCCCGGCGTACGCTTGTTGGAGTCTCCCCCCGATCCAGACGATTGACTCCGGCCTGAGGACGACTTACTTTGCCGCTCTGTTTGACGGTTGGGAGGGTAACAAAACGGGCCAATGTGGGGGGAAACAGGGCGTTGTCGCCCGCGGCACGCGGGGCGCGGGGTTGGACGAGATGAGCAGGCTCCCTCATAAACCGGACCTCACCGAGACCTCCCCCATGGAGAGCGGGGCGGTCGAGGAGGCCGCGCGGGCCGATTCCGCCGCCTCCACCGGCCCGACGCCCCCCGAGGACGGCCAGAGCCTCCCCTCGCGCGACCGCTCCAAGGGGGGGACCAACGTCGACACCATCATCGGCAAGATCGTGGTGGACCAGGGCCTGGCGACCTCCGAGGAGGTCCAGCAGTGCATCGAGCAGGCCCGCCTGCTCATCCAGGAGAACAACCAGCGCTCCCTCGCCGAGCTGCTGGTCGCCAACGACTACATCACCAAGCGTCAGCTCGAGCGGCTCCGGGCCCAGGTGGAGGCGGAGCGCTCCGGCCAGCAGATCCCCGGCTACAAGGTCCTGGGCAAGCTCGGCGCGGGGGCCATGGCCACCGTCTTCAAGGCCCGCCAGCTCAGCCTCGACCGCCTCGTGGCCATCAAGGTCCTGCCCCGCAAGTTCTCCACCAACCCGCAGTTCATCGAGCGCTTCTACGCCGAGGGGCGGGCCGCGGCCCAGCTCAACCACCCCAACATCGTTCAGGCCTACGACGTCGGCAACACCGGCGAGTACCACTACTTCGTCATGGAGTACGTGGACGGCCGGACCGTCTACGACGACATCGTCAAGCACAAGCGCTACAGCGAGGCGGACGCGATCGACATCGTCATCCAGATCGCCGAGGCCCTCGAGCACGCCCACTCCAAGGGCCTGATCCACCGCGACGTCAAGCCCAAGAACATCATGATCACCCGGGAGGGGGTCGCCAAGCTCGCCGACATGGGCCTGGCGCGGGCCATCAGCGACAAGGAGGCCGCCGAGGCCGAGGCCGGCAAGGCCTTCGGCACCCCCTACTACATCAGCCCCGAGCAGATCCGCGGCGAGCTGAAGATCGGCCCCCCCGCCGACATCTACTCCCTCGGCGCCACCCTCTACCACATGGTCACCGGGAACGTCCCCTTCGACGGCAAGAGCCCCTCGGCCGTCATGCACAAGCACCTCAAGGCCGAGCTGGTCCCCCCGGACCACGTCAACCCGAGGCTCTCCGCGGGGATCTCCGAGGTCATCGAGATGATGATGGCCAAGTCGGCCAAGGACCGGTACCTGCACTGCCGCGACCTGCTGGTGGACCTGCGGGCCGTCCGGCAGGGCAAGCCCCCGCCGATCGCCCACAAGGACCTCGGGGGGGTCGACCTGACCACCCTGGCCCAGGCCGAGGCCGCGGCCCCCGGCCAGCTCGCCGTGGACCAGACCCACCAGGAGGGGCGGTCGAAGCTCTTCGAGGTCCTCTTCTACGTCATGCTCGGCCTGTTCATGGTCAGCGTGGTCATCAACGTGGTGCTCTTCTCCCGGGGCTGACCCGTCCCGCGCCGACCCCCGGCTCGGTCCGGGCCACCGGCCGATCCGGTCGAGGGGCGGGCGGGGAAAGGGGCCTGATTCAGGGGGGCAAGCGAGGCGGTGGGGGAGGGCGGCGGTCCGTCCGCCCGGAGAACTCGCAGAAAACCGCTTGCACGGTGGGGGGGTGGAGGGTACAAATTCACCCGTTGGGCCGGCGTGTCGCCGGCCGCGGCGGGTTCGTCGGAGTCGCGTCCAGTTGAGCATGCAAGCCCGAACCTTCCCGGGTCTGTCGAGCTTGGCTGTCGATGCGTCGGCATGAACCGGCTGTTCCCCCATGAACCGACTTCCGGGCGAGCCCCGCGACGTTGCGGGGCCCGGGCGACGCGTACGCCCCGGCCGAGCCGGCCCTCGATCCCTTGTCCCCGATAGGAGATCCGAGCCATCAATCGTCCATCCTTCCGCGACCAGTCAGCCCCCCGGCGCACCCGCGTCAACCACATGATCCGGATCAGCCCGATCCGCGTCATCGGCCCCGACAACGAGCAGATCGGCGTCATCGAGACGTCCGAGGCGATGCGTCTGGCCGACCAGGCCGGGCTCGACCTGGTGGAGATCTCCCCCGACGCCCGCCCGCCGGTCTGCAAGATCATGGACTACGGCAAGTTCAAGTACGAGCAGTCCAAGAAGGAGCAGAAGAGCCGGGCGGCGAGCAAGGCGACGGAGATGAAGGAGGTGCGCCTGGGTCGGTCGGCGAAGATCGACATCCACGACGTGCGGATCCGGATCGACCAGGCTCGCCGGTTCCTGATGGCGGGGCACAAGGTGCTGGTCGCCCAGCGCTTCCGCGGGCGCGAGATCGCCCACAAGGAGATCGGCCTGGAGCGGCTGAAGATGTTCGCCGACTCGCTCTCCGACATCGCCAAGGTCGAGCAGACCCCCCGCTGGATGGGCCGCCAGGCGAGCATCATCCTCGCCCCCGACAAGCCCAAGGTCGAGGCCGTCAAGCGCCGCCTCGCCAAGGAGAAGGCCGCCCGCGAGGGCATCACCGAGGAGGCCGCGGCCGCCGCCGCCGACGCCGAGGCCAAGGCCGCCCTCGCCAAGATGGAGGCCGAGGCCGCCCACGACGAGGACGAGGTGGACGACGAGGCGGAGCAGCCGAACCGGGCCTGATCCGCGTGGACAAGCGATGATGCAGGACCGCGATGCTCCCAGATCGGCCCCCGGCTCGGCCTTCGGGCCCCGCTGGTACGGCGAGCAGGACGAGCACGGTGTCGAACTTTCCCTGATCCGGGAGATGCTCCGGCTCGCCCGCGCTCGGGTCGAACTTCACCTTCTCGACCGACGCGGGCGACCTCGACCTGTTCGGTCATGTGGAGCCGATCGGCGGCTACGACGAACTCGCGCCGCACGCGGAGCTCATCCGGCTCGGCTCGCTCGCCGTGCGCGTGATCTCGCTTGAAGACCTCCTGAAGATCAAGCGGCGCCTCGGCCGGCCGAAGGACCAGGACGCCCTCCCCCATCTGGAGGCGATCAAGCGGATGCAGCAGGAGCCGGAGCGCGGCCGCGACTGACCGCCGCGCCGACCCGGTCGCCGTCGGCGCTGCTCAGTCGTGCCGCAGGGCCACGATGGGGTCCTGCTTCGCCGCCTTCAGCGCGGGGTAGATCCCGAAGATCAGCCCCGTCGCCGCGGCGACGATGAACGCCAGCGCGATCGACCACGACGTGATCTGCGTCGGCATCGCGATGTTCGCGTCGAAGTGCTTGCCGATCAGCGGCGCCCGCGGCAGCATCGGCACGCCCCACCCCACCAGCAGGCTCCCGCCCACCCCCAGGGCCACCCCGATCACCCCCCCGATGGCGCTGAGGACGCCCGTCTCGATCAGGAACTGCCAGGTGATGTGCCTGCGCGTCGCCCCCAGCGCCCGCCGGATGCCGATCTCCCGCGTCCGCTCCGTCACCGACGCGAGCATGATGTTCATGATCCCGATCCCGCCCACCAGCAGCGAGATCCCCGCGATGAAGCCCAGCACCAGGTTCCACGTCAGCGCGCTCTTGCGGGCGCTCTCCAGCAGCTCGTACGGCACGATCATCGAGATGTCCCGCATCTCCGGGTGCCGCACGCTCAGCACCCGCCGGGCCAGCTCCGCGTAGGTCATCACCTCCTCGCGCGTCGGCGCCACCAGGTAGATCTCGGTGATCTCCACCTCCGACGCCTGGCGCGACCCGCTCTCGCTGCGGAAGATCCGGTCCCCGAAGACGCTGTTGGCCGTCGTCAGCGGGATGTGCACGTCCAGGTTCAGGTCCCGCCCGATCAGCGCCGCCCCCGCCCCCCCGCTGAGCCCCACCGGCGCCAGCACCCCGACCACCCGCATCACCTTCTGGTCGATCCGGATCGTCTCCCCGATCGGGTCCTCGAAGGGGAAGTACTGCCGGGCCACCTCGTGCCCCAGGACGGCCACCAGCGCCTGCTCGTCCATGTCCTGCCGCGTCAGGTACCGCCCGCGCGCCACGCGGAGGTTCGCGACCTGCGCCAGCTCCGGCGTGACGCCGAAGGCCTGGCTCGTCTGCCGCCGGTCGGCCCGCACGACCTGGCTCCCCACCGCCTTGACCGGCACGATGTGGTCCAGCCCCGGCAGGCTCTCCTGCAGCACCTTCAGCGTCTGCCGCGTGACCCCGTAGCGGAGCATGAACGACCGCTGCTGCCCGCCCTGCTGCTGCTGCCCCTGCGGGGGCGGCTGGGACCGCACGATGATGTTCTTCGCCCCCAGCCGCTCCAGCTGCGCCAGCGCCTCCTGCTTGGACCCCTCCCCGATGGAGACCATCGCAATCACCGCCGAGACGCCCAGGATGATGCCCAGCGCGGTCAGGATCGACCGCAGCAGGTGCCGGCGGAGGTTCGCCAGGCCGAGCTTGATCATCTCGATGATGAAGGCCATGGGGGAGGAGCGGGGGGTAAAAGGAGTGGCGGGGCGGCGTCCGCACGCGGGGCCGGGTAGCCTACCCGGACCGGTCATGGTACCGGCGTGGAGGCGATGCGTGGCAGCGGTCCGCGTGGAAACCGAGATGGAAGTGCCGCGGGGGTGGGTGTTTAGCGTCGCCGTCGAGGGCGGCGGGCCCGGCGGGGGGCAGGCCGCCGCGGCGACGCGCCACGACGTCACCCTCTCGTGGGCGGATTACGAGCACTGGTCCCACGGGGCCGTCGCCCCGGAGCGGGTCGTCAAGGCGGTGGTGGAGGCGGTGCTGGCCTCGCGGGCTTTGGACGCCCTCCCGCCGCGGTTTGATGCATCCACGGCGCGGCGGTGGGTCCCGGACCTGGACCGGATCGTGCGGGAAGCGATGTAGCAGGCCGCGCCGGCCCTACGCGCCGGCTCTAGACGTAGAGCCAGATCACCGCGCCCGCGGCGACCGCCAGCAGCAGCAGGCCAAGGCCCAGCGCGCCCCCGCCGACGGCCAGCGCGGCCCGCCGAAGGGGGAGGACCGGCGCCACTCCGCCGGGAACTCCCGGATGACCCTGAGCGAGCCGAGGAGCCCGACGAGCGGGAGAAGGACAAACGGCGCGGCCAGCATGGCCACGCCGATCGCCGCGATCTTCCCCTGCCCCAGCGCGACGCCGAGGATGATGAGCCCGAACGCGAGAGGGAGGTAGGGGAAGATCATCCGCCCGGCCTACCGCTTCCCCTTGTCCTTGCGCTCCTGGCGGTAGTCCGTCTTGCGCTTGTCGCGCGACCTGGACCGCTGGGCCCGGCGCTCCGCGCCGGTCTTGCCGAACTTGATCTTCTCCCAGTCCACCAGGATCCCGCCGCCGCCGAGCCCACCGCCGCGGGACTCCGCGGGCTTCTTGTTCTTGCCCGCCTGCCGCTGGTCGGGGTTCGCCACCGTCAGGTCCATCTTCCGCAGCGCCAGGTCGATCTGCGCGATCTGCACCGTCAGCCGGTCGCCGATGTTGAAGCTCCGGCCTCCCTGGTGCACCAGCGCGCCCGTCCGCGGGTCCACCTGCCAGCGTCCGCCGAAGTGCGGGTGCCCCGGCTTGCCGCCCGTCGGCAGGTCCGCGGCCTTGATGAACCCGTCCGCCAGGTACTTCTCCAGCTGCACGAACACCCCCGCCGGCGACACCCCGGTCACGATCCCCTCGAACGCCTCGCCGAGGTGGTTCAGCAGCAGCTGCAGCACCAGGAACTGCCGCAGGCTCCGCTCCGCCTCCGCGGCGTTGACCTCGGTGTTGGTGATGTGGCGCGAGACCTGCACCAGCGTGTCGTGGTCCGGGCACATCGGGCTGTCGAGGAGCGCCCGGCCGAGCCGCCGCTTGGACTTCTCGTCCCGCGGCCGGTTCGTCCCGTTCTCGGTCCTGCGGAGGTACTCCGCCAGGGCCCGGTGCACCGTCAGGTCCGCGTAGCGGCGGATCGGGCTGGTGAAGTGCGCGTACGCCGAGCTGGCCAGCGCGAAGTGCCCGATCAGCGCCGGGGAGTACTCCGCCTTGGTCAGCGTCCGCAGCACCGCCATGTGCACCGCCCGGGCCGCGCCCGTCCCGGCGGTGGCCTCCAGCAGCCCCTGCAGCTCCTCGCGCGTCGGCTTCTTGGGGATCTTGTACCCCGCCACGCGGGCGTAGGTCTGCAGCTCGCCGACGTCCCCGGGCGTCGGCTCGGGGTGGATGCGCCGGATCAGCGGCACCGCCATCCCCTCGAACAGCCGCGCCAGCACCTCGTTCGCCTCGACCATGAACATCTCGATCACGGTGTGCGTGAAGGCGTCGTCCTCCGGCTCGGCGTCGATGACGTGCCCGTTCTCGTCGAAGATCAGGTTCACCTCCGGCAGCTCCAGGTGGATCATCCCCTGCTTGCGCCGCCGCTCGCGGATCGCCCGCGCGAGCGTGTCCATCTCGCGCACCGTTGCGATCAGCTCGTCGGTGTAGTTGGGCTCGGTCCTGGCGTGCCTCGCGGCCTCCTTGAGGTCCCCGTCGATCAGGGCCTGCGCCTCGAGGTACGTCAGCCGCTTGGCCGACCGGATCACCGTCGCCCCGACCCCCTCGCCGCGGATCCGCCCGTCGCGGTCGTAGGTCATGAACGCCGACTTGCAGAACCGCGTCACGCCCTCCTGCAGCGAGCAGATGCCGTTGGAGAGGATCTCCGGGAGCATCGGGATCACGTGGCGCGGCAGGTACACCGAGTTGCCCCGCTCCCGCGCCTCCTCGTCCAGCGGCGAGCCCGGCGGGATGAAGTGCGCCACGTCCGCGATGTGCACCCCCAGCTCCCACCCCACGCCGCCGTCCTTCAGCGTCGTCCGCCGGATGCTGATCGCGTCGTCGTAGTCCTTCGCGTCCGGCGGGTCGATGGTGATGATGAACTCGTCGCGCAGGTCGAGCCGCCCGGCGAAGCCCCCGGCCTCCCCCTCCGCCACCGCGGCGTCGAACTCGTCCGCGGCCCGGCGGGCCTGCTCCACGCACGCCTCCGGGAACTCGTCCGGCGGCAGGTCGTACGCCGCGATCGTCGCCTGCGTCTCCACGTCCGGCTGGCCCGCCTCCCCGAGCACGCGCACCACCACCCCCTCGCCGGTCATGTTCCCCTCGGGGTACCGGGTCATCTCCACGACGACCTTGTCGCCGGCCTTGGCGTTCTTGCTGCTGGCGTCCGGGACCGTGATCGGCTGGGTCAGCTCCTTCCCGTCCGGGAAGACCAGCCACATCCCGCCGCGCTGCACCAGCTCGCCGGTGAAGCTCTTGCGCTTGCGCTTGAGCACCTCGAGCACGACGCCGGTCGTGTCCCGCTCGCCGCGACGGATCGTCCGCTCCACGGCCACGCGCACCCGATCGCCGGTGAGCGCGTCGAGCGTCTCCTCGCGCGGGATGAAGAGGTCACCCTCGCGGTACGCCTTGTCGGGCACCACGAAGCCGAAGCCCCGCTGGTTCTTCTTGAACGTGCCGGTGATCTCGTCCGGCATCCGCGGCAGGCGGACCGTCCCGCGGTCGTCGATCACGACGTCCCCGCGCTCGGCCATCTCCTTCACCGCGGCCTCGAACTCCGCCGCCTGCTCCGGCGCGATCCCGAGGTCCTCCGCCAGGCGCGACACCGGCCCCGGCTCGTAGTCCTCGTGTTGCAGGTGGTCCAGCAGACGCTGGGCGTACTTCAATGACATATGCGATTACTCCCCCCTCAGCCTACCCGTTCCGCGCTTGGCGCGCGGGGACAGCCGCCGGGTGTAGAAACGATCGATGAGGTCATGAAAGGAGGTTCGGCACGGCGCCGACGGTCATCCCCGAGCCCCTCGAACGCGTTATTCTAGACACGTTCGGCGTACGCCGCCACCGCCTCGCGGAACGGCCGCGGCGACACCCCCAGGTGGGCCCTCGCCTTGACCGTCTCCGAGACCGAGTCCTGCGTCGCCATCAGCGCCTGGCCCTCGTCGAAGGGGAGCAGCCCCCCGAGCCCGAAGACCTTGGCCGCCCTGGCGATCATCGCCCCGTGCGTCCCGGGGATGTGCCACGGCGCCAGCCGCGTGTTGCAGCTGGGGATCGCGTCCCGCAGGTGCGTCAGCAGCTCCGGCCAGTCCATCACGTCCGGCCCGACGAGGTTGTAGATCTCGCCGATCGTCACCGGCCGCTCCAGCGCGGCGACGAACGCCGCCGCGACGTCCTCCACCGCCACCGGCTGCACCTTCGCCGACTCCCACGCGCTCGAGCCCAGCGGCACCCGCGTGTCCGCCGGCCCCGGCCTGGAGAAGTAGGGGATGAAGTAGTACGGCGGCTCCTGCCCGGAGCACATCCGCTTGACCATCTGGATGAACTCCCCCTCGGCCCCGTGGATGATCGAGGGGCGGAAGATCGTCCACGCCAGCCCCGACCGCCGCACCACCTGCTCCCCCTCCCACTTGGTCTTCTGGTACTTCGACGGCCCCTCCGGCCCCGCCCCCAGCGCGGACATGTGCAGGAACCGCCCCACCCCGGCCTCGCGGCAGGCGTCCACCATCGCCTGCGTCGCCTCCACGTGCACCCGCTGGAACGTCTGCCCGCCCCCCGCCTCGCGGATGATCCCGATCAGGTGGATGCACGCCGTCGCCCCCCGCAGCAGCTCCGCCGGCACGCCCGCGTCCAGCACGTTGCCCTGCACGAGCGTCAGCCCCGCGTGCGGCGGCAGCGCCCGGGCCGACTCGGCCGTCCTCGCCAGCGCCCGCACCGCGTAGCCGCGCTCGAGCAGGGCCCGCACCACGTACCGGCCGACAAACCCCGTCGCGCCCGTCACCGCCACCGTCTGCGTGCTGGTCGTATTCGCCATGGTCTGGTCTGGTCCCTCCCCCACCCCCCGCGTGGGAAGGCCGTTTCCCCGCGACTGCCGCGGGTCGCTAGCCTATGACCCGCGCCGACGCCCAGCAATTCCACATGCCCCTGACCGCCGAGGACATCACGTTCGCCTACGCCCCCGGCCGGCCCGTGCTCAGGGGCGTTTCGGCCGTCTTTGAGCCGGGGGCGCTCACCGCCGTCGTCGGCCCCAACGGCGCGGGCAAGTCCACCCTGCTGCGCCTGCTCCTGGGCGCGATGCCCCCGCAAACCGGCCTCGCGGCCCTCGACGGCGAGGAAACCCGCCGCATCCGGGCCCGCTCCCGCGCCGCCCGGCTCGCCTACATCCCCCAGCGGGCCCAGGTCTCCGCCCCCTTCTCCGTCGCCCAGGTCGTCCGGCTCGGGAGGTTCGCCAGGCCGGCGGACGAGGGGGCCGTCCGCGCCGCCCTGGAGGCCATGGAGGTCGCCGACCGCGCCGGCGAGCCCTTCGAGACCCTCAGCGCCGGCCAGCAGCAGCGCGTCATCCTCGCCCGCGCCCTCGCCCAGCTCGCCGGCGGCGACGAGCCCCCCGCGCGCCAGGTCATCCTCGCCGACGAGCCCACCTCCGCGATGGACCCCCGCCACGAGCTCCACGCCCTGGGCGTCCTTCGCGAGCAGGCCCGCCGCGGCCGCGCCGTCGTCGTCGTCCTCCACGATTTCACCGCCGCCGCCAGGTTCGCCGACCGCGCCCTGGTCCTGGACGACTCCGGCCGCGTCGCCGCCGTCGGGCCGGTCGAGCGGACTCTCCGCGCGGGCGTCCTGAGCGGGGTCTTCGGCGTCCCGTTTCGTGAGATCTTCGAGGGCGGCCCGGTCGCGGCCGATGGCAGTGGGGGGGCCGCGGAAGAGGAGGGGGCGCGCCGCCCCATCGCCCTGATCCCGGGCATGTCCGATTCCCGGTAAGCTGCCCTCACGGGGCCCCGCGCCGCCGCTGCTACGATCCTGCACAGTCAACAACATGCATAACATTCAACTCATCCAGATCCTCTTGGTGATCGCTTTCCTGGCCCTCTCCGGGCTCGGGTGGTTGATCGGCAAGTTTCGGGAGCAGTCCGAGAAGAAGCGGGCCCAGGATGCGCGCATGCGCCGCATCGAGGAGATGCTCCGCACCGGGCGCGACCCCGCCGCGGAGCCGGCGACTCACACGGCCGCCGACGACCGCGCCCGCCTTGAAGAACTCGCCCGCCGCCGCCAGGCGCAGATGGACCAGTTCCGGCGCGAGCACGCTCAGCGCCGCCAGGAGGGGCAGCGCAGCGACCGTCACGGCGAGCCGGAGCCCCCGCCCATCATCATCATGGGTCCCAGCGGCCCGATCGCCCTTCCCCGCAGCCCCCAGGGCCGCCCTTCCCCCCCCACCGGCCCGGGCCGCTCCACCCTCTCACCGATCCCTGCCCCCGCCCGCCCCGCTCCGCCGCGGCCTGCACCCGCCCGTCCCGGGCCGCAGCAGCGTCAGCAGCGCCCGGCCCGCCCCCAGCCCAAGCCCCAACGCCGGCCCGAGCGAGCCGCCCCGCACCCGGCGCCCGTTTCCTCCCCTTCGCCCCAGCGGCGCGAGCCGACGGCGACCCCAGCCTCCCCGGTCATCCCGGCCGGTCGCGCCCCCGCCGCCCGCAGCATGATCACCCTCCCGCCGATTCGCTCCGCTGAGGGGCCGGAGAAGGAGAAGGCCCGCTCCCGCGCGGCGGAGTACCGCCGGCTGGTGGCGATGATGGAGGTGATGAAGCCCCCGCTGGCTCTTCGAGAGGAGAACGAGCCGGGGCCGGTGTACCCGGCGTTCTGACCTCGCCGCCCTTCGTCGCTTCACCCCCCGCCGCGCTCAAGAGCGCCCACCGCTCCAGGTTGTTCCGCACCGGCACCCCGGCGAACGACGTCACCTCGTGCCGCTGCTCCGAGACGATCCCCACGCCGTCCACGAGCCACTGGTGCAGCTCGTTCCGCACCTGCGCCGGCCCGAGCTGGACCGTCAGCACGCTCCGCAGGTGCCGCGAGGGCCACGCCCCATCCTCCGGACCCGGCGCCGGCGTCCGGATCCGCTCATCGCCGACGTACGTCACCTCCTGCGTCGCATCCCCGGCCGTCTGAGGCGTCTGGCGGTCGCTCCCGATCGGGTACACGCTCATCCGCACCTGCTGCGTGAACGACTCCCCCGGCGTCAGCCCCGCCGGCGCCACCACCATCGGCGGCTCGAAGACCACCACCACCGACTCCCCGTGGTTCACCGACTCCGCCAGCGCGACCGACCCGTCGGCCGTCAGCACGAACGTCTCCTGCGTCTTGGGCCTCCCCTCCCCCTCCCCCCCCTCCTTCCCCTTGCCCGCGATGAGCCACCGCCGCACCTCCCACGCCAGCTCGCTCCCGTCCGCGGTGTCCGCCCCCGCGGCCGAGGGGGTCTCCCGCTCCACCCGCATCGTTTCCGCGGGCTTCCCCTCGGGGGTCTCCCAGGGGACGTACAGCAGCCGCGGCGAGACCTCCACGCTCAGCGCGACCGGGTCGAGCGACGCCGACCACGCCCGCTCCTCCTCCCTCGTTTCCCCACCCTCCTCCGCCGCCGGCGCGGGCGCCACCGGCTCGTCCACCACGAAAACCGCCCCCGGCCCCGGGGGTTTCGACTGTCGCGCTGCGCATGCGGCGAGCAGCAGCATCCCCACGCCGCTGGTCAGCAGGATCGCCCGATACGCCCCCGGTTCCAGTGCCACGCCCATGCCGTCCTCCCGTGTCGTCGCGCAGCGCACCCGGCCCGTGGAAAACCCTCTACACTCTGGCCATGTTCCCCCGACGCCATCTTCGGCGCCCGCGACGTTCCCCGCCCCGGCACTCCACCGGGGCCGTGCGCGCGATGGTAGCGTCCGCCGGCATCATCCTGTCTGCGACCGCCCTCACCGGCTGCGGCGCCGCGCCGGAGGCCGAGAGCGTCTTCGCCATCGTCACCCCCAGCATGCCCACACCCGCGGAGGCCGCGGCGTGGATGTTCGACCCCTACGACCCCGACAAGCGATTCCGCGGCACCGTCCTGCTCGCCAATGCCCCGTTCGGGGGTGAGTCGGTGTACCTCCGCGGTTACGAGGCCCAGCTCGGCGACCCCGACGCCAGCGTCCGCGCCGCCGCCGCCTTCGCCCTCGGCCGCCACGGCGGGCCCGAGCACGTCCCCATGCTCGTCCCCCTCGGCCGCGACGACGACCGGCTCGTCCGGCTCAGCGTCGTCCGCTCCCTGCAGCGGCTCCATAACCCTGTGGCGATCCCCCTGCTGCTGGAGCGCATCGACCCCGAGAAGGAAGAGGATGTGGACGTCCGCGCCGCCGCGGCCCACGCCCTCGGCCAGTACGCCGAGCGCCGCGTCATCCAGGGCCTCATCGCCGCCCTGCGCGACCCGCGGCTGTCGGTCACCAGCAACGCCGCCGCCTCCCTCCGCACCCTCACCGGCGAGGACTTCGGCGACCACTACCGCCAGTGGTTCCAGTGGTCCCTCACCGCCACCGACCCCTTCGCCGGCCGCACCGCCTACACCTACCCCGTCTTCCAGCGCGACCCCTCCGGCCTCGAGCGCCTCCCCTTCTGGTCCAAGCCGCCGAACGAGGAACCCTCAACTCCCGCCGGGATGCCGCCGATCCCACCTGTGCCCGACGCCCCGAAAACCACCTGACCCCCCCGTGGCACGGGCTTGTTACGCCGAGGATGAGCTCCCTCCCCCTCTCCTCCTCTTGCTCCCTCATCTACGGCGGATCCTCGGATCTCTCTCCCCTTCCGTCTTCCTCCCCCTCTCCCTCTGGGAGAGGTCGGGTGAGGGCTACCTGGCTTCCCTCCCGACCTGCATGGCTTCCCGACTCCCCTCTCTCCCCACACCCCCGAGCCCCCCATGCGAGCCCTCCGCTTCGACGCCTCCGAACGCTCCCTGCGCATCGACGCGGCCGCGCCCGCCCCATCCCCCGCCCCCGGCGAGGCCCTGATCCGCCCCCACCGTCTCGGCGTCACCGCCACCGAGCTCGCCATCGTCTCCGGCGCCCTCGCCCCCCGCTTCAGCGGCATCCTCGGCCACGAGTTCGTCGGCACCGTCGAGTCCGTCAACCTCCCCGCCGACCCGCCGCCGATGCTGCGCGACAAGCAGGCGCTGAAGGGCCGCCGCGTCGTCGCCTCCCCGATCATCGCCTGCGGCGCGTGCGACATGTGCCGCGCCGGCCTCTCCCAGCACTGCCGCTCCCGCGCCGTCGTCGGCGTCAGCGGGCGCGACGGCGTCTTCGCCGAGCGGGTCTGTCTTCCCCTGACCAACCTCCAGGCCGTCCCCGAGACGGTTCCCGACGACCAGGCCGTCCTCGCCTACTCCCTCGTCCGCGCCGCCCACGCAGCCCAGTTCGCCCGCGCCGCGGCCAGGGGCTTCATCACCGTCCTCGCCGATACCGCCGGCGACGTCACCCTCGCCCTGCTGATCGCGCAGGTCCTCGCCCTCAGCAACCGCTCCACGCGCCTGCTCTCCTCCAGCCGCGCCGCCCTGGGCGTCTGCGAGCGCTGGGGCCTCAAGCACCGCCCCGTCGAGGAGGCCGGCCGCCGACAGGACCAGGATGCGGTCGTCGTCTGCTCCGCCTCCGCCGCGGCCCTCCGCACCGCGATGCAGATGGTCCGCCCCCGCGGCACGGTCGTCATGGCCTCCCCCACCCTCCTGGAGCCTCTTCCTCCGGGCCGCCCCTTCCCCGAGGCCGCCCCCGGCTCACCCGCCGCGGCCGCGATGCTCGACCTTGCGCCGCTGATGGTCGCCGAGGTCTCGCTCATCGGCTGCCGCGACGGCCCCACTGCCGCCGCCGCCCTCGCCGAGGCCCTGATGCTGCTCGCCCCCGGCGGCGGCATCGACGCCGCGAGCCTCATCGCCAGGCGGGTGAAGCTCGACGACGCCCCCGCCGCGATCACCGCCACGTCCCAGCACGACCACCTCGGCCTCGCGATCGAGCTCTAAGGACGCCGACGAGCCGGAAGGCCCACGATGCGCCGTGCTGAGTGCTGTGTGCTGGGTGCTGAGTGCTGCGTGCTGAGTGCTGTGTGATGTGTGCTACAACATCTCGCAGACAACACATCCACTCCGCGCTTCCCGCTTCCAGCCCTCACACCACCCACCTCACCACCCCCGCCTGCATCAGCGCCAGCAGCACCACCGCCACCACGATCCGGTACCACCCGAAGGGCGCCAGCCCGTGCCGGTTCAGGAACGCCACCAGCCACCGCACCGCGACCATCGCCGCGATCGTCGCCGTCACCAGCCCCAGCGCCACCGCCGCCCCGCCGAGCTGCTCGAACATCCCCCGCTGCACCTCCCCATCCGCGCCCACCGTCCCCGCCCGCATCGCGTTCTTCGCCAGCTTGTACACGCACGCCCCCCCCAGCGTCGGCAGCCCCAGCAGGAACGAGAACTCCGCCGCGGCCGCCGGGCGCAGCCGCACGATCACGCCCCCGGTGATCGTCATCATCGACCGGCTCATCCCCGGCCACATCGCCAGGCACTGCATCAGCCCGATCACCAGCGCGCCCCGCGGCGTCAGGTCCTCCACCTCCCGCTCCGCCCCCCTGGGCCGCGGCGTCGAGAACCGGCCCTGCCGCCACTGCTCCAGCCCCAGCATGTACACACCGCCGATCAGCAGCGCCGCCGCGACCGGCGCGGGGTAGAACAGCACCCCCTCGATCCAGTCGTCCAGCAGCACCCCCAGCCCCGCCGCCGGCACGAACGCGATGCCCAGGTTGACCAGCAGCCGCAGCCCCGCCGGGTCCTTCCCCATCACCCCGCGGATCATCTGCGCCACCCGCCCGCGGTACAGCCCCAGCACCGCCAGGATCGCCCCCCCCTGGATCACGATGTTGAACGCGTCCACCGCCCCTTTCACGCCGGGCTCGTCCAGGCCCAGCACCGCCGAGGCGATGATCAGGTGCCCCGTTGAACTGATCGGCAGATACTCGGTGATCCCCTCGACCACGCCGAGGACAACGGCTTGCCACCAGTGCATCGACGTTCCTTCAGCGGGGGAGGGGTGAGTGAGAAGGGCAGTGGGGGGGCGGCGCAGCGATCACCACCCGCCGTGGCGGGTCCGCCCGTTCATCGGGCCGTTGACCGCCGCCTCTGTGTTTACATGTTGTCCGGACGTGTCCCCTGGAACAGTTGCTGCCACTGTCCCAGCAGCGAGTTGACAACATCGACCGGACCGGTCAGCCGGATGAACACGTTCCCCTGCCGACCCTCGAAGATCGCCCCGTAGAAGGCGTACCCCGGCCGCTCCACGTACGTCTGCCCGGGGAGCCCGTCCCGGTACGTCCCCTCCATCGCCACCAGCGTCGTGCGGATGCCGTTGATCTTCATCGTCGCGATGTCCGGAATCGTCGGGTTCCCGTCCGCGTCGCGCACGAACGTCGCCCACCGCGCGATGTTCTCCTCCACCGTCCCCCCCTGCCCCGGCCCGAAGTGGTACCAGATCGCCTGCGCCTCCCCCTCGCCCCCCTCCTGGTGCGGGATCCGGAACTCCGCCGCCCGCATCGTGCTGTCGCTCTGCACCCGCTCCCACTCGACCGGCACGCTCCAGTGCAGCCCCGCGATCTGCAGCGGCACCGCCTCCCCGCTCATCTCCGCCGCCATCCCGCCGATGGCCGAGTCGCGGTTGAGCGCCATCTGCACCGTGTCCTTCCCCATCTGCGCGGTCTTGCCCAGCATCGACGTCGGGTTGTCCCGCATCCGGCTCAGCGGGCCGCTCGACGCCACCTGCTGCGGGATCGCCGACGGGCCGGCGTTCGCCGGCGCCGCGGGCGCCTGGGCGCTCTGCGTCCCCTGGTCGCAGCCCGCGACGATCGCGGCCGCCCCCGCGAGGGCAACAATCCACCCGGCCTTCCCGACGCTCTGTCCGCGAGTTCTGGTGCTCATAATTACAGTGTACGGCTTCCCACCATCATGCGCTGCATCCCCGTCCACGACCTCGCCGACCCGCGCCTCGCCCCCTACGCCACACTCCGCGACGCCGAGCTCCTCCACCGCCAATCCCCCTCCAACCCAGTCATCGGCTCCGCCGGGGCCTTCATGGCCGAGGGCGAGCTCGTCGTCCGCCATCTCGTCAACTCTTCGTTCGGTGTCGAGTCGGTCCTGACCACCCCAAACCGCCTCGAAACCATCCGCGACGCCCTCGAGCGCCTTCCCCCCGAGACCCCGGTCTACCTCGCCGACCAGCCGCTGATGAACCGCATCGTCGGCTTCAACATCCACCGGGGCCTCCTCGCCGTCGGCCTCCGGGGCCGCGGGCCGACCGCCGACGAGCTCGCCGCCCGGTCCAGGGTCCTGCTCGTCCTGGAGGACCTGGTCAACCACGACAATCTCGGAGCCATGTTCCGCAACGCCGCGGCCCTGGTCGGCCCCAGCGCCGGCATCCTCCTCTCCCCCAGGTGCGCCGACCCCCTCTACCGCAAGGCCATCCGCGTCTCCATGGGCCACGCCCTGCGCGTTCCCTTCGCCCGCCTCCCGGCCTGGCCCGCGGGCCTGGACGGCCTCAAGGCCGCCGGCTACCGGGTTCTCGCCCTCTCCCCCGAGTCGGGGGCCACCGACCTCCACGACGTTGAGGTCAGGCTCCGGGGCGACCCCGATCCCCCCAGGCTCGCCCTCCTCCTCGGGACCGAGGGCGCCGGCCTCACCCCCGCGGCCCTCGCCGGCGCGGACGAGCGGGTGCGCATCCCCATGGCCCCCGGCGTGGATTCGCTCAACGTCGCCGTCGCGGCCGCGATCGCCCTCCACAGGCTCGTCCGCCCCGATGCCGGCGTCTGATCCTCGCCCCGGATCCTCGCCCCTGGCCCTCGCCACAGCTCCGTTGCCGGGGGCGTAATCCCGTCGCGATCGTGATTTCTTGGAAGCGGGCGCGGCGAACAGGCATTATGATGGGAGAACCTGCTCGGCAGCGCCGGCGTGCGGACCTCGCCGGCGACGGCCCCGCCTCACGCGGGAAAGGCCGTCTGCATCGGCCGCGGTCGCGGCCGCGGAATCGCACCTGCTCATCGGAGGCACGTCGATGAAACGTTGGCTGACCATGACCGCCGCAGTGTCCTGCATCCTCGCCGCGTCCGGCGCGGCCGTCGCCCTCGATGACGGCATCGCCCGCGAAGGCGCCGGCGAGCGCCGCCAGAAGCTCAACGAGCGCGAGCTGACCCCCTTCCCCGCCGAGCTGTGGTCCACCCTCAAGGACTGGAACGGCGGCGCCGTCACCGCCGCCGAGGCGAAGGGGAAGGTCGTCGTCATCGTCACCTGGGCGAGCTGGGCCCGCGCCTCCCACGACGCCCTCCGCGCCGCTCAGCAGCTCCATGAGCGCTACGGCGACCAGGGCCTCATCGTCGTCGGCGTTCACCACGAGAAGGGCTACGAGAACGCCGCCAAGGTCGCCGAGGGCCGCGGCGTCGGCTTCCCCTACGCCCACGACGCCTCCGGCGCGTTCCGCGGCGACCTCGACGTCGATCAGGACCCCGACTTCTACGTCATCGACCGCGCCGGCAACCTCCGCTTCGCCGACATCCAGACCAGCGCCGCCGCCGAGGCCGTCCGGCTGCTCATCGCCGAGACGCCCGAGGAGGCCGCCGCGCTTCCCGCCAAGCTCGCCGAGAAGGCCGCCCAGGCCGAGGCCCAGAGCCGCAAGACCAAGCCGGTGGAGGAGACCAGGAGCCGCGGCCGCAACGTTGACGTCGATTTCGTCATGCCCGACGCCGCGGCCTTCGCCGCCGCCCCCTGGCCCGCCGTCAACCCCAACCCCGGCGCCGGCGACCACCAGGGCAAGCCCCTCCCCGCCGCCTTCGGCTCCGAGACCTGGATCACCGACAAGCCCGCCATGCGCGGCCGCGTCGTCGTCCTGGACTTCTGGGCCACCTGGTGCGGCCCCTGCAAGCGGGCCATGCCCGGCCTCGACTCCCTCCAGAACTCCTACATGAACGACCTGGTCATCATCGGCGTCAGCGGCATGCCCGCCGGCAACTACAAGGAGGACCCCGCCGCGATCCGGCAGTTCCTCCGCGCCCACCGCTCCTCCTACTCCCACGCCAACGACCTCAAGCAGACCCTCGCCGACGCCATCGGCGTCCAGGGCATCCCCCACGTCGTGGTCATCAGCTCCGACGGCGTCATCCGCTGGCAGGGCAACCCGCTCATGCCCGAGTTCCGCAAGACCGTCGAGGCGGTCATCAACGCCGACCCCGGCGTGAAGGCCCGCCGCGCCGCCGAGGCCCGCAGCCAGGGCTGACCCCGCCTCGCCCCAGTCGCTCCCCCAGAGCCCCGGCCCGCGCCGGGGCTCTTTTTCTGCGCCCGCTCCCTTTCCCCGAAACTACCCTCACCCGTGCCACCGGTCTTCCACATCGTTCTCCACCACCCCGAGATCCCCAACAACACCGGCAACATCGGCCGGACGTGCATCGCCACCGGCTGCGCGCTGCACCTCATCCATCCGCTGGGCTTCTCCACCTCCGAGAATGCCTGCCGCCGCGCGGGGCTCGACTACTGGCCCCGCCTCGCCCCCGCCGAACACCGCGACTGGAACGCCTACCTCGCCGACGCGGCGCCGCCGCCGGGGCGTTCCTGGTTCTTCACCACCAGGGCCGCACGCCCCGTCTGGGAGGCCCGCTTCGCCGCGGGCGACCACCTCGTCTTCGGCAAGGAAACCGCGGGGCTCCCCGAGGAGATCCTCGCCGCCAACCAGGACCGACTCCTGACGCTCCCCATGGTTCCCACCGAACGCTCGCTGAACCTCGCTACCGCCGTCTGCGCGGTGGTCTACGAGGGGCTCCGCCAGCTCGCCGCGGCCGGCGAGATCCGCATCGACGATGCCGGCCGCCTCGCCTTTCCCCTGGGGGAAAGTGATGGGTCCGCCACGCGGTGATAGACTGCTCACCGATGATGCCCAGATCCACGGTCCACGATCGACGCCGCCGTAGCGAGGCCGCGCCCCGCCGCGCCGCGCTCCTCGCGGCCGTCGCCCTCGCCGCGATCGCCGCCGCCGGCGGCTGCTCGCGGCCGCTGCTCTCGGAGACCGACGAGCGGACCCCGTATGACCGCTACGACGCTCTCCGCAACCAGTACGCGCGGCAGTACGTCGAGAACGAGTTCGGCTACCGCGAGCCCAACCTCCGCGGCCGGCTCGCGCCGAAGTGATCCCCGCCCCCGACGTCCCACGGAATTGCACCCCGGTCAGCAAGGAGTCAGGCGAACACATTCCCGCGCGGCGATGTCCGGATAACGCCGCGGAACGTGCGGGATGGCGAAGCTGGGCGGGAGCCGACCGCGGCGCAGCGCCCCTCCGGATGAATTTGCTCGAAATTGCCAAGAGACATCGGCGCGCCGCCCGATCCGAATAGCACGCTCCCGCAGGTCCACATGGCACGATCCACCCGACGCTCACGCACCTCTCGTCCCGCCAGGCGGCGCCGCTCCGGCCCGCTCGCGGCGCCGAAGCGCGCCCACGTCGTGTGGATCTCCTTCCTCGGGGCCATGACCATCGTCGGCGGCCTGCTCCTGGCCCTCGAGGAGCGTCCCTCCCCGCGCGTGGACGGCCGCTCCCTCGCCCCGCTGCTCGCCTCCGGCGGGCCCACCGGCGTCGAGGCCATCACCCGCACCCGGGCCACCCTCCGCGCCGACAACTGGAAGTCCATCGTCATCCATCACAGCGGCTCCCCCGTCGGCTCCCCCGCCACCATCGCCGCCGAGCACGAGGCCCGCAACGCCAAGGGGCTGGGCCACCACTTCGTGATCGGGAACGGGTCGGGGATGTCCGACGGCGAGCTCCACGTCGGCTTCCGCTGGCTCGACCAGCTCCCCGGCTTCCACGCCGCCGGCGCCGACGGCGACTGGCACAACCTCCACTCCATCAGCATCTGCCTCGTCGGCGACGGCAACCGCCGGGCCTTCACCCCCGCCCAGCTCCGCCGCCTGAGCCAGGTCGTCGCGACGCTCACCCGCGACCTGGACATCCCCCTCGACCGCGTCTACCTCCACAGCGACATCGCCCCCACGAGCGACCCCGGCCGCTTCTTCCCCGCGACCTTCCTCGACGACGTCGCCGCCGCGGCCGCCCGGTGAGCCCCCCCTCAGGCTGAGTTGTTCATGGAAGGGGTCGGGTCGGTCCCGTCCGCTGGGGCCCCGCCGCGTCCACCCCGAACCCATGGTGGTCCCGGGACCCGGTTTGAACTTTCCTCCTCATCGGCGGATACTTCCTGCGGGGGAGGCCGTACGTATGCTTGCACGTCCCTTGTGCGGCCGCCGGCTTCGGCGGACGGGGAAAGCCTCGCGGCGGCCCAACCCCCGGCCCCTATTGGCCGAATGGGTAGAGTGGACGGTCTCGGCCCCGCCGGCGGGGCACGGTTCAGGTTTCTTTCGCCTACGGGGCCGCCCACGGCCTTCGTTCCAGGAATCGTCACCCAGTGGATATCAAGAAGAAAGGCGAGCTGGTCGAGGGCTACCGAGTGCTGTCCGAGCTGGGGCGGGGGGCGGCGTCGGTCATCTACCTCGTGCAGGAGCCCAAGACCAAGCAGGTCTGGGCCCTCAAGCACGTCGTTCGCGAGACCGCCAAGGACCAGCGTTTCCTCGATCAGGCCGAGACCGAGTACAACATCGCCAGCGCGCTGGACCACCCCCGGATCCGCAAGATCACCCGCCTGATCAAGAAGAAGCCCTCCCTGGTCTCCATGACCACCAGCGAGCTCTACCTGGTCATGGAGATGGTGGACGGCTCGAGCCTCGAGCGCGAGCCGCCCCGCACCTTCGAGGACGCCGCCTGGATCTTCGAGCAGGTCGCCCTCGCCATGGCCCACATGCACGCCCGCGGCTTCGTCCACGCCGACATGAAGCCGAACAACGTCGTCGTGGACCACGAGGACAACGCCAAGATCATCGACCTCGGCCAGTCCTGCCGCGTCGGCACCGTCAAGGAGCGCATCCAGGGCACCCCCGACTACATCGCCCCCGAGCAGGTCCACCGCCGCCCCATCACCGAGAAGACCGACATCTACAACCTCGGCGCCACCATGTACTGGGTCCTCACGCGCCACTACGTCCCCACCGCCCTGGCCAAGGACAACTCCCTCGTCGGCTCCCTCGAGGATCACCTCATCGAGCGCCCCAAGCGCCCCATCGAGCTCAACCCCCGCGTCCCCGAGCTCTTCGACAAGCTCGTCATGGAGTGCGTCGAGATCGACCCCGCGAAGCGCCCCGCCACCATGACCGAGGTCGCCGAGCGGCTCAACCTCATCCGCGGCAAGCTCATCGCTGAGGCCCAGCTCCGCAAGAGCGGCCAGCTCCCCCGCGTCCACCCCGACGACGACCCGGGGCGCTCCAACGGGCCCGCCGCCGGGTCGTTGCCCGAGGATGGCTCCCCGAGCAGCCTCCGCAGCCTCGCCTGATGCGATGACCACGGCCCCCCGACACGAGCACGCACCTCTTCCGTCGGGCCCCGCCTCGTGACTGCCCCCATCCTCGAATCCCTCGACCTGCGGGACGCGGCCGCCGTCGCCGCGACCCTCCGCGCCGGCGCCGAGGCCAACACCGCCGCCCCCTGCCGCCGGGGGAGCATCGACTGCGTCGCCGGCCCCGGCAGGCTCATCGCCACCGGCGACCTGCACGACAACCCGCTGCACCTCGCCCGCCTCGTCGAGGCCGCGGGGATGACCTCCGCCGGCGCCGAGCCCGCCGCCCACATCACCTTCCACGAGATCATCCACGGCGACCGGCTCGTCAACGGGATGGACTTCTCCTACCGCGCCCTGGCCCGCATCGCCGCTCTCAAGGCCGCCTTCCCCGAGCACGTCCACACGCTCCTGGCCAACCACGAGCTCGCCCAGATCATCGGCGCCGGCATCGTCAAGGACGGCGTTCGCGTCGTCGAGGCCTTCTCCGACGCCGTGGATTTCGCCTTCGGCGGCCAGGCCAGCGAGGTCCTCGACGCCGTTGAGGAGTTCATCCGCTCCATGCCCCTGGCCCTTCGCTGCGAGCGCGGAGGGAGCGAGGAGGGCGGAGGGAGTGGGGGGGACGGGGGAG
>JBIQJK010000045.1:0-27618 GCA_044507535.1 Planctomycetaceae bacterium
GAAGGCTGGGGAGCCAGCCACGCGCGGATTCCGGAACCTGGAAAGGACGACCACACCAAGAACGAGTGCCTAGTGCCCAGTGCCGAGTGCCTAAATCCCCACCCTACCCCAGCACCTCCCTCCACCTCGGACACCCCACCAGGTGATCGTTGACCATCCCCGTCGCCTGCATGAACGCGTAGCAGATCGTGGACCCCACGAACGTGAAGCCGCGCTTCTTGAGCGCCTTCGACATCGCGTCCGACTCCGGCGTCGTCGCGGGGACATCCCTCAGCGTCCGCCGCCGGTTCACGATCGGCTTCCCGCCGACGAACCCCCAGATGTACGCGTCGAAGCTCCCGAACTCCTCCTGCACCCGCAGGAACTCCCGCGCGTTCCGCCTCGCCGCGTACACCTTCAGCCGGTTCCGCACGATCCCCGGGTTGCCCAGGATCTTCTCCAGCCGCGCATCAGTGAACCGCGCCACCCTCGCGGCGTCGAACCCATCGAAGCACTCCCGGTAGCACTCGCGCTTGCGCAGGATCGTGTCCCACGAAAGCCCCGCCTGCGCCCCCTCCAGCACCAGGAACTCGAAGAGCGCCCGGTCATCATGCACCGGCACCCCCCACTCCTCGTCGTGGTACCTGATCGACAGCTCGTTCCTGGCCCAGGGGCAACGCTCGCTCATCCACCAAGCGTACGCCCCTCCCACAAACCCCTCACCATCCCCCACCTTCCCCCACCGCCACACCCGCTCACCTCTTCACCTCCACACGCGCGCAGCCCGCGCTTCGCGCTTTGCGATTCGCCCTACCCTCCCCCCATATGCCCCCCGTTCTCGACGACGCCCTCTGCATCCGCCACTGGGACTGGTCCGAGACCAGCCAGACCGTCTCGCTCTTCACCCGCAATCACGGCCTCGTCCGCGCCCTGGCCAAGGGCTCCAAGCGCCCCAAGGCCCCCTACTCCGGCGGCGTCGAGCTGCTCACCCGCGGCCAGGCCGCCTTCATCATCCGCCCCAGCTCCGAGCTCGCCCTCCTCACCGCCTGGGACCTCGAAGAAACCTACCCCGCCCTCCGCGCCGACCTCGCCGCCCACAACGCCGGCCTCTACATCGCCGACCTCCTCCACCACGCCATCACCGACCACGACCCCCACCCCGCCCTCTTCGAGCGCGTCGCCGCGATCCTCCGCCTCATCGGCGCCGGCCCCGACGCCCGCGGCCTCGCCCTCGCCCTGCTCCGGTTCCAGTGGTCCGTCCTCGTCGAGACCGGCTACGCCCCCGTCGTGGACGCCGACGCCGCGACCGGCGAGCCCCTCCCCGCCGCGCCGACGTACCACTTCAGCCCCGCCCTCGGCGGCGTCCTCGCCGAGCCATCGCACCGCGACGCCGCGCCCTGGCCCGTCCGCGCCGAGACCATCCAGCTCCTCCGTGCCCTCGCCGCCGGCGCCGACCTCGCCGCCAATCCCCCCGCCACCGTCACCCTCGACCGCGCCAACCGCCTCCTGGCCGCGTACCTCCGCCACGTTCTCGGACGCGAGCCCCCGACCCTTCCCCTGCTCTTCGGCCACGACCTGCCCGTCTAACCCCCGCTCAACCAGGGGGGCGTGAAGTCACACGCCGGTGTGTCCGATTTCCTCGACGAGGACCCGGCGCTCGCCCTCATCGCCACGGACGGCGGAGGCTCCGCGCCAGGGCCGGGGCCTCGCGGCGGGCGCGGCATGAACAGGGAAGTGCTGGAGAAAGTCCTCGCCTGCGACCGGCTGCCCACGCTGCCGGCCGTCGCCGTCCGCGTCATCGAGCTGACGCAGGACCGCGACGTCAGCTTCCGCGACCTCGCCGAGACCATCCAGAACGACCCGGCCCTCGCCGCGAGGGTCATCCGCACCGTCAACTCCTCGTTCTTCGGCCTGCGCCAGCCCTGCTCGAGCATCAACCAGGCGATCGTCCTGCTGGGCCTCTCCGCGGTGAAGACGCTCGCGCTGGGCTTCTCGCTCGTCTCCGCCATCAGCGGGGCGGGGGAGGGCGAGGAAGGGGAGGACGGCGGGCAGGGAGCCGGGTTCGATTACCCCGCCTACTGGCGGCGGTCCCTCTTCACCGGCATCGCCGCCAGGACGCTCGCTCGCCACGGCGCGCCGGGGCGCGAGGAGGTCTGCTTCCTCGGCGGGCTCCTGCAGGACGTGGGGATGCTCGCGCTCCACCAGGCCCTGGGCACGCAGTACGCCGAGCTGCTCGACCAGGCCGGCGGCGACCACCGCCGCCTGTTCGAGCTCGAGATCGGCGCGCTCGACACCCACCACGCCGACATCGGCGCCATGCTCGCCTCCCGCTGGCGGCTCCCCGAGGAGCTCGTCATGCCGATCAAGTACCACGAGCGCCCCAGCGCCGCCCCCGCCCCCCACCTGCCCGTCGTCCGCGCCGTCGGCCTGGGCAACATCGCCTCCGACGTGCTGACCGCCCCCGAGCCCGCCGGCCCGCTGTCGCGCTTCCACGCGCGGGCCAGGGAGTGGTTCGGGCTCGAGGACGGCGAGGCCGACGAGGTGCTCCGATCCATCTCCGCCTCGACCCGCGAGATCGCCCGCCTGCTCCAGATCGACGCCGGCGAGGTCGCCGACGCCGGCGCCATCCTCAAGCAGGCCCACCAGCGGCTCCTGGAGATGACCATCCCCGCCGCCCCCACGCCGGGCGTCGAGGCGCCCGACGCGCTCACCGGCCTCCCCGGGCGCATCGCCCTGGAGCGGGCGCTCATCGCCGCCTTCGCCCAGGCCGCGGGCGCCGGCACGCCGCTGGCCGTCGCGCTCTTCGACATCGACTTCCTCGACGAGTTCAACGACCGCCTGTCGCGCGAGGCGGGGGACGCGGTCGTCGCCGCGCTGGGGGCGGCCCTGCCGCGAGAGCTGGCCGGGGCCAGGGGCCACGCCTTCCGCGACGACGAGGGGCGCTTCGCGCTCGTCATGCCGCGGACCGACCGGCTGACCTCCACGCGGATCGCCGAGAGCGTCCGCCGCCACTTCGGCTCCTCCCCGGTGGAGACCCCGCAGGGCCCCGTGGAGGCGTCGGTCTCGGTGGGGCTGGCGTGGGCGGACGCGGGCTCGATCAGGCAGTTCAAGGACGCGGGGGATCTGATGGCGGCGGCGCTGCGGGCCCTGGACGCGGCGAAGCGCGCCGGGCGGAACACGCTGCGTCTCTACACCGCCGCGGCCTGAGCCGCCGCCGGCGCCGAGCCGTCACGATCCGCCGGACGCGGGGAGCAGCCGTCCGATGGTGCGCGGGCGCATCGGGAACTCCTCCAGCACCCGCCGCAGGTCGGCCACGGTGACGGCGTTGATCCGCTCGAGCTCCTCCTCCAGCGTGGTGTACCCGCCGAGGTAGGTCCACAGGCGGCCGAGGCGCTGCATGCGCCCGCCGGGGCGCTCGCCGGCGACGGTGACGCCGGTGGCGAGCTTGCTGCGGATCTTGGCCAGGTCGTCCTCGGTGAGGCTCTCGCCCAGGGCCGCCAGCTCGCGCTCGACGATCGCCCACGCCTCGTCCACGCGCTCCGGGTCGCACGAGACCGAGACCATGTAGTCCCCCACGCCGTCGCGCGGGTCGTACCCCGCCTCCGCCTCCTCGGCGATCCCCGGCTCGACCAGGGCCCAGTGCAGGCGGCTGTTGTCCGGCCCGCCGAGGACCTGCGCCAGCAGGCTCGCGGCGTAGCGCCGCTCATCCCCGATCGCCGGCGCGGGGGCGAGCATCATGGCGTAGGCGCGGCTGACCTTCTCGCTGCGGAGCGTGAACTCGTGGTCCCGGAAGCTGGGGGAGCCCTGGTCGCGGGCCGCGCCCGTGCGCTGCCACGCGCCGCACTGCCGCTCGATCTGGGCGACCGCCGCGTCGAAGTCCAGCCGGCCGGCGAGGGCGACGACGGTGTTGTCCGCCGAGTAGCGGGCGGTGAAGTAGTCGCGCATCTGCGCGGCGGTCATCGCGGAGATCGTCTCGTTGGTCCCCAGCACGCGGTGCGCCAGCGGGTGCTCGCGGTAGTGCTCCTCCATCTGCCGCTCGTAGAGGACCCAGAAGGGGTTGTCCTCGTACATGGCGATCTCTTCGAGGATGACCTTCTTCTCGGTGTCGAAGTCCTCCTCGCGGAGCGCGGGGCGCATCATGTCCGCCAGCAGGTCCACCGCGCCCCCGTCGCCGAGCAGCCGCTCGGGGAGGACGCTGGCGTAGAAGCACGTCAGCTCGCTGGTGGTGTAGGCGTTGTTGCGGGCGCCGATGAGGTCGAACTGCCGGTTCAGGTCCTCCGCGGTCCGCCGGTCGGTCCCCTTGAACATCATGTGCTCGAGGAAGTGGCTGACGCCCATGAGCGGCGAGGCCTCGTCGCGGGCGCCGGTCTTGACGAAAAACCCGGCGGCGGCGGAGTGGGCCTCGGGGTCCACCTCGGCGATGACGGTCAGGCCGTTGGCGAGGGTCGCGTGCTGGAAGGTGACTGGCATGGGGGGAGTGTATGAAACCCCGGGCCCCGCCGCCCAAGGCAGCCCCGGACGCGAGCCCGGGGGGTGGTCCCGTGCGCCGGTTCGATTCCAGGCGGAACGCGGGGGGAGCGGGGGGAGCGGAGAGACGCGGGGAAGAGGAGGGGGAAGGAAAGGGCAGGAACACAGAGAGCCACAGAGGTCGCAGAGGAAGACAGGAAACAGGAAGGCGGCTTGGCCAAAGCACCTTCGTGACCCGACAATGGATTGGCGCCCAGTCTCGCGTGCGTGCGAGAAGGCCCGGGGGGCCAATCCCATCCGCTCCCTCTGTGTGACCTCTGTGGCTCTCTGTGATCTCTGTGTTCCTGCCTTCCTCTTCTCTTCTCCGCGTCCCTCCGCTACCTCCGCGTTCCGACTTTTCAAAGGTGCGCATGGGAACATCCGCCCCGGGCTCGCGCTCGTGCGCCTGGAACCGCGTTTTCAAGGGCGTGAGGCGCTCGGTGCGCTCGGTGCGCCCGGCAAATCAGTGGAATTCCTCGATCCACGCGGCGGTGAGGGCCGTCTAATGTGACCACCCGGCGCGAGCCTGTGCGGCGCACGGATGCGCTGCGGCCGGGTGTGTGGAGCGGAAAGGAATCCATGGCACAGCAGCCGCAGCGACAAGCGACGACCACGAAGAAGGCGACGAAGACGCCCCTCCCCCGGCACGCCCTCGAGTCCCTCGAGCGCCGCGTCCTGATGGACGCCGCGGCCGCCGGCGGCGAGCTCCCCTTCGTCGCCTACTACCCCGAGGGGTACGCCCACGACGAGATCAACGAGTTCGTCCCCATCACCAACAACGGCGACCAGGAGGTCCGCTTCGAGCTGCACGCCCGCTACGAGACCGGCGAGCGCGACCAGCTCGTCGCCTCCGGCGCCATCGCCCCCCACTCCCGCGGCGGGGTGACGCTCAACGCCGCGGGCAGGCCCGAGGAGCGGCTGGTCCGCAAGGACGTCCCCTACGCCCTGGAGCTCCGCGCCTCCGGCCCCGTCGGCGCCACCATGTCCCACTACGACTTCGGCACCGCCATCGGCGAGTCGTTCACCCAGAAGACCGACATCGAGTGGACCTTCGCCGACGGGTACAAGGACCCGGAGAACACCCGCGACTTCCTGGTCTTCTACAACCCCGGCGAGCGCGACGCCCACATCGCCGTCGTGATCTACTCCGCCGACGGCCGGGCCTTCCCGCTGGTCTCCACCGTCGGCGCCGGCCGCCGCGGCGGGTGGAACATCAACGACGAGGCCTCCATCCCCTTCGGCGGCTTCACCGTCCAGGTCGTCTCCTCCGAGCCGATCGTCGCCGCGATGAGCCGCTACGACCTCCGCGGCGGGCGCGGCGCCGGGTTCATCGGCACCGCCGGCGGCGGCACGACCGCCGGCGTGCTCCCCTCGGTCACCTTCGACGCCGACAACCGCGGCGAGACCGACCCGGAGCTGGCCGCGCAGAGCTACGTCGGCCTGCTCAACACCGACCAGGTCCACACGGCCAACGTCACGCTCAGCTTCCTGCCGCTCAACGGCGAGCCCGAGGTGCCGGACATGACCGTGGCCGTGCCGCCGCAGGTCCGCGGCGGGGTCTCGGTCCGCGACCTGAACCTTCCCCCGGGGGAGTACGGCATCGCCTACCGCTCCGACGTCCCGGTGACGGCGACCGTCTCGGTCTACCAGGGACGCGACGGCACCGGCATGGAGTCGATCACCGACGCCTCGACGCGCTGGGAGTTCGGCGAGGGGTTCATGAGCCCCGGCCGCGCCGGCACGACCGTTACCGAGAACCTCAACCTGTACAACCCGGGCGGCGAGGCGGTGGACGTGACGGTGGACTTCTCGTTCTCCGACGGGACGGTGCACACGCTGACCCGCCGGCTCGGGGCACGGGCCGCGGCGACGGTGGCGATCCACGAGATCCCCGAGGTTGCCGCGCTGGGGTACGACTCGTACTACGGCATCCGCGTCACCGCCGACGAGCCGGTCGCGGCGTCGTTCGAGCACTGGGACGACGACCTCGGCGGCGGCTTCTCCACGCCGGGGACCCCCACCGGCGAGATCCGGCCGATCTCGGAGATCGCGTCGGCGTAGCAGCCGCAACCCACGCCCCGTGGCGCGCCCTCACTCGCCGACCACCGGCGTGGGACCACGGCCGTCCCACGACTCCAGGAGCGCCCGGCAGACCTCTGCCGGGCGTTCTGCTGCGCAGACGCACGAACTCACCGCCACGCCGCGGCAGCCGGCGGACCAGAGCTCCGCGACATTGGCCGGGGTGATGCCGCCGATGGCCAGGTGCGGGAGGCGGACGCTCGCGAGGTACTCGCGGAGGTAGGCGACGCCGGCGAGGGCGGGCTTGTGCTTGGTGGCCGTCTCGAACATGGGGCCGACGCCGCAGAGGTCGGCGCCGTCGGCCGCGGCCCGGCGCGCCTGGTCGAGGTTCGTCGTCGAGACGCCGACGAGGAGGCGGTCGCCGGCGATGCGCCGAACCTCGCGGACGGGGAGGTCCCCCTGGCCGACGTGGACCCCGTCGGCCCCGGCGAGGAGCGCGACGTCCGGGCGGTCGTTGACGACGACGGCGACGCTGCCGCCGGGGGCGGCGGCCTTGGCGATCTCCACGAGGCGGCGGGCGCGGCGGAGGAGCTCGCCCCCTTCGAGGGTCTTCTCCCGGAGCTGGAGGCAATCCGCGCCGCCGGCGATCGCTTCCTCGGCGATGCGCTCCCAGGGGTGGTGGACGCAGAGCGATTCGGTGATCAGCACGCACAAGCGCCACTGCGGCCCCGCGTCCCCGCCCCCCCCGCCGCGGCCAAGAGCGGTCATGAGGCGGCGCTCGAGCTCGTAGGCGCGGTAGCGGATGGCCTCGATGGCGGCGGCGGCAGAGGCGGAAGCCTGGCCGATCTTCGCGGACTCCTCGATGGAGCGCAGGGCCTCGGTGAGGCGTTTTCCGGCCGCGGCGGCGACGGCGCGGAGGCCGGGGCGGCGGGACTCGGCGTCGGTGGTGACGGCGGTGCCGACGTCGCCGGGGGTGTCGCGCCAGGCGAGGAGGGCGGCCTCGCCGCCGAACCCCGCGGCCGCGGCGGAGATGGCCGCGGCGAGGTCGTGGCGGAGGGATTTCAGGTCGGCGCACAGGTCGGCGTCGTCGAGAACGAAGCGGGCGGCGTCCTCCATCACCCGCAGGGCCTCGCGGGCGCGGTTGGCGTTGGCGTCGATGATGCGTGCCGCGGGATGCATGCCGGGTGGATGGTAGATGGCCAAGGGAGCCCCGAGCGCGAGCTCGGGGTGGTCGTTCCCGCGGGTCGGTTTGAGCAAAGGCGGAACGCGGGGAGAGCGGGGGGAGCGGAGTGACGCGGGGAAGAGAAGAGAAAAGCAGGAACACGGAGGACACGGAGAGCCACAGTGGTCACGGAGGAAGACAGGGATTGGGTAAAGGGGGTTGGCAAGGACGCTCTGCGGCCCGACCATGGATTGGTCCCGACCGCTCGTGCGTGCGAGAGGGGCGCGGGCCAATCCAATCCGCTCCCCCTCTGTGACCTCTGTGGCTCTCCGTGTCCTCCGTGTTCCTGCCTTTCCCTATCCCCCTCTTCTTCCCCGCGTCTCTCCGCTGTCCCCGCTCCCGCCGCGTTCCGCCTTCTCCGAAGTGCGCACGGGACCACACCCCCCGGCCCGCGCCCGGGGCTCCCTTGCGACGGGTCGGCCCACCGGCCCGGCGGGTAAAAGCTACCATGCGCGCATGTCCACCGTCGCCGCCCATGCCGAGCCGTGCGTCCTGGTCATCTTCGGGGCCTCGGGCGATCTCACGCAGCGCAAGCTCGTGCCGTCGCTCTCCGAGCTGGAGCGGCACGGGAGGCTGCCGGAGGGGCTGTGCGTGATCGGCGTGGCGCGGACGCCGATGAGCGACGACGAGTTCCGCGAGAAGATGAAGGCCGCCTGCCGCGAGTTCGACGCGGGGTTCGAGGAGCGGGGGTGGCGGAGGCTCTCGGAGCGGTTGCACTACCTCCCCGGCGACGCGGCCGAGCCGATGCACAAGGGGGGCCGGGAGGTGTACGCCGCCCTGTCGGCGCGGATCGAGGAGCTCGCCCGGGCCAGGGGGATCGTCAAGCCGTCGGGGAGCCCGAACATCCTGTTCTACCTCTCGGTCGCGCCGTCGCTGTACGAGCCGATCATCGAGAACATCGGCGCCTCGGGGCTGGTCAGCGAGGGGAAGCGCTGGTGCGCCGTCAACCCGGCGGACTCCTCCTGGCAGCGGATCATCGTCGAGAAGCCCTTCGGGAGCGACCTGAAGACCGCCGAGAGCCTCAACCGCGCCCTCGGCCGCGTCTTCGAGGAGGAGGACACCTTCCGGATCGACCACTACCTCGGCAAGGAGCTGGTGCAGAACATCCTCGTCATGCGCTTCGCCAACACGATCTTCGAGCCGATCTGGAACCGCTCGTACATCGACCACGTGCAGGTGACCGCGGCGGAGAAGGTCGGCGTGGGCTCGCGGGCGGCGAACTTCTACGACCAGGCCGGCGCGCTGCGGGACATGGTGCAGTCGCACCTGCTGCAGATCCTGGCGCTGGTCGCGATGGAGCCGCCGAGCCTGTACGACGCGCCGTCGATCATGCGGGAGAAGATCAAGCTCTTCGGCGCGGCCAAGATCGTGCCGGCGGAGCTGGCCCCGAAGTGGGCCGTCTTCGGGCGCTACGGGCCCGACGCGAGCAAGGGGGAGCCGGCGTACGTGGACGAGAAGGGGGTGGACCCGTCGCGGGGGACCGAGACGTACGCCGCGATGCGCCTGGAGTTCGACAACTGGCGCTGGGCGGGGGTGCCGATCTTCCTGCGCTCGGGGAAAAAACTGGCGGAGAAACTCACCGAGGTGGTGGTGCAGTTCAAGCGGCCGCCGACCAACCCGTTCGCGCACATCAGCCCGTCGTCGCGGGTGCGCCCGCCGAACCGGATGATCATCTCCATCGCGCCGCGCGAGTCGATCTCGATCCGGATCGAGGGGAAGGTCCCCGGCAACGGGAAGAGCGGGAGCGGCGGGGGTGGAATGGCGATCGACTCGGCCGAGCTGGAGCTGGACTACCTCGAGCGCTTCGGCGGCGAGCCGCAGGAGGCGTACGGCCCGCTGCTGCTGGACGCGATGCGCGGCGACCGGACGCTGTTCAAGCACCGCGACGAGGTGGAGTCGGGGTGGCGGATCGTGCAGCCGTTCCTGGAGAGCCGCGCGCTGCGCGAGTCCATCGAGACCTACGAGCCCGGGAGCTGGGGCCCGGCCGGCGCCGACGAACTGATCGCCCGCGGCTCGCCGGAGGAGGACCGGCCGCGCCGCTGGCACAACCCCGGGCCCGGGGCCGACGGGAGCTGATCCCGCCCGGGCTTGCGGCTCCGGTTGATGGTAGAGAGGGGAAGAGGGAGGGGGAGGGGGGGCCGCTCACCGGTCCCGGCCGCGGATGCCGTCCACGGTCTCGTCGATCGGGATTCCGGGAGCCCACGGCGGCATCGGGGCGCCGTAGGCGGGGTCGTACGGGTTGGCAGTGCCCGGCCTGAGCAGCCCCATCTTTTCCTGGTTCGCGCTGAGGTCCGACCAGAGCACGGCGGTCGAGACGGACTTGTCGGCGCAGCAGCCGGGATACTTCGGTCCCAGGCTCGGGATGTGCCAGATAGTCATCTGCCACATCATGCCCTTGAGCGAAGGGAACGTGACATCCGAGAAGCGCTGGCTCGCCCACTGGTCCGGTCCCCGGCGCGTGGAGGGGCGCCAGTACGCCGGGTCGCCGAAGAAGCACTTGGCGAGCCGGTAATCGCTGTACGGGCTGCTGTGCCCGCCGTTGTACGCCGCCAGGGGCGGCACGGGGGACTTAGGCGCGAGCAGCACCTCCGCCGGCGCCGGAGGATCGAACGCCAAGTGGAATCGGTCACTATTACTCCACCACGAGCCGCGGACGAGGATCTCGCCGTACATGAACTCCTGGTCAGGGTGCCCCGGCCGCGGGAGTGTGGGCTGAAAGAAGACCGGAGGGCGATCGTTATTGGTCGAGCTGTACTGAGTCAGCAGGATGCCCAGCTGGCGGATGTTGGCGGTCGCCTTGAGGGAGAGGGCGGAGGTCTGCGCCCCGGACAGCATCGGCATCAAAATCGCGATCAAGACGGCTACCACACCCACGGACACCAGGATCTCGAGGAGTGTGAACGCCGGTGACGACCTGGGCGATCGCTTCTGCGCCATTCCTGTGCCTCCGACCGCCACGTCTTTGGTGGGCTGACGGGAATGCTAGCGGCGATCATTCCTCGCCGCAAGCCTGGGGGATCACCCCCCGATACAAGTGGCCGCACATCTGACAATCGGGCACTTTGTACAAAGATACACACGGCCTATTATCATAAAAGGACACACCGGTGTGCGACTTAGCGATTCTTTATCAAAATGGCGACCATACACTTGCGGCGATGAGCGTCGTGATGTAACATGGCCCGCGAATCAGGGGGGCCGGCGCGTCGCCGTGCCTCCCAATGAGTCTGGATGCACGAAGGATTTCGTCATGCGACCTCATTTCACAACACGTCGTCGGACCACCCCCCGCATCCTTCTTGCCGGCTTGCTCGGTGCGTTCGTTGCCGCGGCATACGCATCTGATGAACCTGGACCGGGCGGGCCGGGCACTTGCTACGATCTAATCTCGACCAACTCGTTCACGGACATGCAGCTGGACCCTACGGGTAACTGCAGTACTTGCTTCCGGGACTGCGCGGGGATGTGGACCCGCTGCGTCCCCGGCACGACCTTCAGCACCTGCGTTTCCGCCGGGGCGGCCGCAATGCTCTCGTGTGAAAGGGTCCCTGCGTACCTCAATATTAATGGTGTCTGCGTCTGCGCCAGCGGCGGATCCGGCCAAACCGTCGCCGTCAAGGTCACCAACCAGATCGGTGGACGCGATTGCTAGCACCGAGGCGTTCCATCTGCCTGTGGTGTTCTGCCATCGCGGCGGTGTCGCTGGTGTTCCCGGTGGCGCCGCCGGCGCGGCCCGCGCTTGCTGGCGCGCGGCCTGCCCCCGCGCAGGCCGCGGCCACCGCCCCGGCCCCGGCAGATGTCGCGGCGGCACTGGACCTGCTCGAGCGGGCCTACTCGCGCAAGGCGCAGGTCGAGATCGTCTGGCGGGTCGCGCGCGAGCTGCCGCCCGAGATCGAGGAGGTTGCGGACGCCGCGCCGGAGATGCAGAGGCTCGTCGATCCCGCCACTGGCCGCGAGTTCCGCTTCAGCACCGAGATGCGGGCCGTGGTCGCCCCCGGCGGCCGGCTCGCCGTCTTCCGGCGGAGCCTCCAGTTCGCCGGTGACCCGGAGAGCCTGACCTCCCTCACCCTCCGGACGGGGGAGTTCCACTTCGACCACGAGCCCCGAGCGCCCCACGGCACCTACCGCCGGTCCGCCACGGCCGGTGACGCCCCGTACGAGCAGCTCGTCGAGTGGCGCGACAAGGGCATGGTCTGGGACGAATGGCTCGGCGCCCTCGATAGCGTGCCCGGCCGCGTGGCGCACCTGCTGACGGTTCTCCGCGGCGCCGACGACGCCACGCTCTCGCCCGGGCCCAGGGCCGGCACGGTCACCATCGCGTCCGCGCAGTGGCGCTCCTCCGCCACGATCGACACGACGTCCGGCGAGCTGGTCGCGGCCGTGCTGGGCATGCCCAACGACGACTCGTACTTGTACCGCGTCGAGCAGTGGCACCCGTCGCCGGTGTTCCCGGCGCGGCATCCGCGCCTCGAACGGGAGACGTACGCGGGGCCCCTCGGCGACGTCGAGGTTCTGAGAGTCTTCGATCCGGTGCGGGTCGGCGAGCCGGATGAGAGCGTCTTCCAGTGGTGGAGCTACACGGAGCGAGCCTGGGACGCCGACCACGAGCGAATGCTGACCGCGGGCAACGTCGAATCGCCCGAACTGACGTCGGCGCACCTCGCGCAGCGGAGGATCGTCGAGGCCGAGGTCCGGCGGAACCCGGAACCGGCCGGCACGGTCCCGCCGCGGCGTCGAGGCGTCGCGACCAACGCCGCCTGGGCGCTGGGCGTGACCTGCTTCGCGCTCGCCATCGGGATCGTGCTCCGCCGCCGGTTCCAGCGATGAGCGTCAATCCAACGACAGCCCGCACCACCCTCCGTGTGAACGCCCCCATGCTGCCGGGGACGCTGCCCGTGCTCGCGCTGGCGGCGGTCTGGGTTTTCTCGGGCGCGTTCAAGGCGATGGACGCCGCGGCCTTCGAAGAGAGCCTCCGCGGGCACGGCGTGCTCGGGTCCTGGGCCCCGCACGCCGCCCTGGCCGTCCCCGTCTTTGAGTTGCTCGTCGGCGCGGCCCTGGTGCTCCTGATCCCGCCCGCCGTCGGCGGCCGGCGAACCGTCGCCGTCGTGCTCTCGCTCTCGCTGGGGCTGCTCGGGGCGTTCTCGATCTACTTGCTGCTCGTCCCCAGCGACAGGCTCGTGACCTTCGGGTGCGCCTGTCATGGATCGCTGCGCCTCGAACAGTCGTTTTCCGACGGTCTCCTATCGGGGCGCCCCGTCGTGCTCGGCAAGAACGCCGCTCTGGCCGCGATTCACATCCTCGCGTTCGTCCGCCTCGGGCGCGGGAGTCGCACGCCGCGGCGCTGCCAGGTGGCTTGAAACGCCGGCTCGCGGCCGTGCAGGGGGGGGCTGACCAGGGCGGGGGGGCACGAGCATTCGTGTCCCCCGCGTCTTTGTTCGGCGGCACAGGGGTTCTATCGTGGGGTTGCCGCGAGGCCCCCGCATGAGTTTCCCCGGGAGAAAGGTCCCTGTTATGCCGTCCATCACCCCCGCCGGATCAGAGTTCCCCACCTTCCCCATCCCCCCCGCTTTCGCCGCTTCCCGCCCCTCCCGCGTCCATCGCGCCGGCGCGATGCTCGCCGCGGCGGCGGGTGCGCCGCTGCTGCTGGCCCCGGCGACGGCGGGGGCGCAGCTGCCGCGATTCCTCCTGGTGGACCGCGACAGCGACGTGATCTGGCTCGTCCGGGACGCCAACGGCGACGGGGTCATCGACGCCTCCGAGGTCGCCCCGTGGTTCGACGCGACCAATGCCGCGGGGACGCCGGGGCTGGCGAACCCGGGGTCGCTGGCGGTGCGGCGCGGGGGGCTGACGATCGTCGGCGACGGCGACAGCACGCGCCGGGCGATCAACATCTTCCTCGACCGCAACCACGACGGCGACGCCCTCGACGCCGGCGAGTCGGCCCAGGGGGCCAACCTCTTCGCGGCGTCGGACATCTCCTTCGGCAGCCCGCAGGGGGCGGCGTTCGACGCCGACGGGTACGCCTACATCGCCAACGCCAGCAACGCCGCGGGGCTCGACGCGATCTACCGCCTGGTGGACCTCGACGGCGACGGGCTGTTCATGAGCTTCGGGGAGATCGTCGAGGTCGTCGGCGCGCCGGCCTTCGGCTCCTCCAGCGGCAGCTCGTTCAACCCCGCGGCGATCGTCTTCATCGGCGCCGCCGGGTACATGCGCAACTCCGGCGCCAACTTCCACGGCGTCTACCGCTTCGAGGACCTCGACGGCAACGGCCGGGCCGACGACCCGGGGGAGTTCACCGGGTTCTGGACCCTCACGCCGGAGAACCTCTCCGGCGTCACGCCCGCGGCGGGGCTCACGCTGGAGGTGGACCGCGCCCGCCCCGGCTCGCTGTACACGCTCCAGACCGGCGCCGGCGGCGTGGACCAGCTCGTGCGGCTGACGGATGCGGACGGCAGCGGCGCGGCCCACGAGCCCGGCGAGGCGGTGATCGTCTACGCCAACGACGCGAGCGGCTTCACCGCCTCGGGCATCGCGAGCCTCCCCGACGGGCGGGTGATCCTGACCGAGGCCCGCGGCTCGGTGCTGCTGCTGACCGACCTCGACGGCGACGGGGCGTTCACCGGCGAGGGGGAGTCGCAGGTGATCCTGTCCGAGATCGAGGCCGTCGCCGCCGCCCGCCAGGTCGCCCTGTTCCCCTGCCCGGGCGACTGGAACCAGGACCTGACCGTCAACTCCAACGACATCAGCGCGTTCCTCACCGACTGGCTCGACGCCGTCGCCGCGGGGACCATCCAGGCCGACATGGACGCCAGCGGCACGACGAACTCGGCGGACATCGCCGAGTTCCTGACGGCGTGGCTGGCGGGCGTGCAGGGGGGGTGCTGAGCGCGACACGGCTGGAACGCGAGGACGCACAGACCGGCCGGGCCGCCGTACTCCAGGCGGCAGTCGTTCAAGATGTCGCGCCCCAGGATCACGCCGCACCCGATGGAGCGGACCAGGGTGCATCCGATCACCGGCAGGCTCCACGTCATCGATCCGGCGCCGTCCTGAAGGCGTGCGTCGCGTGATAGATGTACGCCTCGGAGGGCTTGCCCTCCTTGCTCTGGGTCGTGTAGAAGGTTGTCTTGCCCAGAGGCGGCAGACCGAGTCGCTGCAAGATGCGCAGGTCCACGTGCGACTGCGATGCGCCGGTGTCGATCAGCGCCCCGGCGAGCTCCGGGGATGGCGGCGGCTCACCCGCCAGGCGCAGCACCTCGAGCCGCTCTTCCGGCGCCTCGACGCGCGCACCGGGGACGATCGCTCCGCGCTGCTGGTGGATTTGGATGCTGATCGGCACAAGCCCATGTTTACCGGAGCACGGCAAAGTGGGTGGGCTCCTCCTCAAGAACCTGCTTGATGAGAAAAGGGCCCAGTCCCACCTCCTTGTACCCCGCCGCCGCTGCCTCCCGGCAGGTCGCGTACGTGCCGAGCAGTTCCTCGCCGGAAATGACTACAAAGCGACCCGGATCGGACACGAGCAGCCGCCCGCGATTCCGCTCGTACGTCTGCATTTCCCGATCCAGCGTCACGCCGCACCCTCCGGGATTGCCGTTGAAGGTTGCTGGCGTCACATCGAGTCTCCCTGAGTTCCTTCCCAACGATGATTACGCGGTAGATTGCCCGTCGGTTGTCGGGCGTCCAACTCCAAAGTCATTTCGGGGACGCCCGTTGTCGGCGTTTCGGCCGCGCCGAATTTTTTTCGCTCCTCTCCTGCCCGCGACCTCACGCCGCCCCCTCCTCCGGCGTACTTCTCTGCGAGGTCGGGAATCCGACCACGGGCGGGGGAGTCGCGGCGTGGGCGCCCTGGGATCGCCGGGGGTGGCGTGACCGGGTTGCCGGATGTCTCACACCGTCTGGAGCGACCGTGGCCCAGTGCGTTCGCGGGCCAGGCGCCCCGCCGCGGCTTGCTTCGGGTGAGGATGGCGTGGCGAGCCCCGGCCGGCGGGGTATGTTTCACATGGCCCCACCCGGCTCGGGCGGGCGGGGGCCCGGGGGGGAGGGAGGAGGGGGGGCGGGTGCGCCCGCCGCCAGAACCACCCGGAGAGAGCAGAGATGCCCCGCCCCACCGCGATCGCCGCCGCCGCTGTCACCGCCTGCCTCTTCCTCGGGTCCGCGGGGGCGATGGCCCAGCAGTCCGTCTCGGTGAACCTGGCGGGGGTGCAGCTCCGCCACGCCACCAACCAGTCCCGCTCGAGCGCGCCCGCCACGCTGGCCCCCGCGCCGAGGTACCGAGTCGAGATCAGCGGCACCGTCAGCGGGCAGCCCCTCCTCTCGCCGTTGTGGCTGCTCTTCCCCGCTCCGGTCCCCCTCTCGCAGGCCATGGAGACCCTCTCGCCGGGGTCGTCCGCGCTGCTGCAGAGCGAGGCGGCCAACCCCGCGGGGACGCACCCCTTCGCGGTCACGGACATCATGCTCGAGGACTCGACGGAGGTCGGGGGCGTGACGGTCTCCTTCGCCGCGACGCTGAACGCGGGGATCGACGCCTCGAACCACGCCTCCTTCAACATCCAGGATGTGACGATCAGCCCGAGCTCGATCGGCTACCTGTCGTTCTCGACCGGGTCGGTGGTCATCACCCGCGTCCCCTGCCCGGCGAACTTCGATGGGCAGGGGGCCCCGGGGGAGGTCAACTCCAACGACATCAGCGCGTTCCTGTCGGCCTGGCTGGCGGGCGTCGGGGGCGTGGGGGGCTCGGCGGACCGGGGGGACTACGACCTGGACGGGGTGGTCAACTCCAACGACATCTCGGCCTTCCTGGGCGACTGGCTCTCGACCGTCGCCGCGGGGTGCCCGGCGTAACCCCCTGCCCCGCCTCTCCCTTCTCTCTTCCGAACCCCCTCTTCCCTGATCCAGGGGGGTAGAACGCGCCGCGCCGGCGGATGCCCCTTGCATTCTCCGCCACGGCTGTACCTTGTATATGAAGCGAATGAGCCCTCGCCCCCGCGTTCCAGGGGTGGAAAAGGCGCGTTCGGCCCTGCCCATACCCCCGCGAGGCTGTCATGAAGACCCCCCCCGCCGCGACCGAATCGTCCACCCACCTCCCGCTCGCTCGCCGGCTCGCGGCGATCGCGGCCCTGGCCGGGGCCGCGCTGCTGGCCCCGGTCGCGGGGGCGCAGGTGAAGGTCTCCCCCGCCGCGCCCGTCCCCGGCGAGGCCGCCGGCAGGAGCGCGACGGAGATCCCCATCAGGCTGGGGCGGGTGCCGCGGCTGGTGGTGACGCTCAGCGGGCGGATCCTCCTCGACGAGACGGGGCACTACCTGGTGGACGGGGAGGCTCCCGGCGTCCCGTCGGGCGGGGAGCGCGGGCCGGGGTGCCCGGTGACGGTCTCGTCGCACACGAACTCCAACTTCCAGAGCCTCAACGGCAACGTGCAGGCGGGGTTCGCGGAGTCGGAGATCGCCGCGGCGTCGTACGTCGTCCCGGCGGGGAGCTTCCCGATCAAGTTCGAGTCCGCCGAGGCGATCTTCGCCACCAGCAACGCCACGGTCCAGACCACGACGCAGTGGTCGATCATCCTCTACGACGGCCCGCCCGGCAGCGGCAGCATCGTGTATCAGGAGAGCTCGATGGAGGGGATCCTCCCCCCGATCATCCTCGGGCCGGGGACGGCGGGCGTGAACGTGCAGGTGGTGATCGACCCGAGCGACCCGGAGCAGGTCTTCTTCTTCAACAACGGCGGGACCAACACGATCTCCGTCGGGTACCGGATCGACGACCACAACAACCAGACCGGGAATCCCTGCACTGTCGCCCCGCCGTCGGCGAGCAACGCCTTCCCCACGACGGACATCGGCCTCGCCCAGCCGTCGGGGAACTGGCTCTTCGGGCTCAACTGCGGGATCCTCGGGTGCCCGCCGAGCGGGGGGTGGAGCACGTTCCAGAACCTGAACATCCTCTGCCGCCCCAGCGGGGACTGGATCATGCGGATGAGCTGGTCGCCGGTGAACTGCTCGCCGGGGACGGGGGCGTGCTGCCTCCCCAACGGCACGTGCGACATCCGCTCGCAGGGTGACTGCACGCTCGCCGGGGGGACGTACCAGGGGGACGACACGACCTGCGGCGGGGTGAACTGCCCGCCGCCGACGGGGGCGTGCTGCTTCGGGACCAGCTGCGTGAACCTGACCGAGGCGGACTGCGCCCAGGCGCAGGGGACGTGGCTGGGAGCGGGGAGCGCGTGCGCCCAGGGGAACTCCTGCCCGATCGGGGCGTGCTGCCTGCCCAGCGGGATGTGCGAGATCCTCGACGCCGCGGCGTGCTCCGCGGCGGGGGGGATCTTCCGCGGCGTCGGGTCCACCTGCGCGACCGCCGACTGCCCGCAGCCGTCGGGGGCGTGCTGCCTCGCCAGCGGCGGGTGCATCATGCTGACCCAGGCGGACTGCGCGGTCATCCCCGGCAGCGCGTGGGCCGGGGCGGGGACGACCTGCGCCAACGGGTGCACCTGCGACGCGGACTGGGATCAGAACTCCCAGGTGAACTCCAACGACATCTCCGCCTTCCTGAGCGACTGGCTGGCGTCGATCCAGGATGGGACGCTGGTGGCGGACTTCGACGGGAGCGGGACGGTGAACTCCAACGACATCTCCGCCTTCCTGTCGGCGTGGCTGACGGCGGTGGCGGAGGGGTGCTAAGGGAGTTGCCCGCCTGAACGAGGACACCTGATCGGGGGGCGAGAAAGGGGCCGGCCGCGGCGCCGGCCGGTCCCCCGGGCTATCCCTGTTTTGAGGGGCCGAACTCGCCGGCGCGCCGGGGGCGAGCCCATAACCCACACGTGGAGCGTCCGAGAGCGGCTTTCGAGGCGGGGGACTGGCGGGGCGCTTTCGGCCACAATACGTACATCCGCCAACCGTCCACACGGTTGATGATCTTCTGTCTTGACGTTCTCCCGATCTGTGAGAGACTAGGCGCAACGCACGTGGGGCCAGTCCGCAGTCGTTCTGTCCACCGGTCGGTCGGCCGGGTCATTGCATCGTGGCGGCTGTTCTGAGAGCCGCCCCCAAGAGAAGGTAGAAGGAGCGTCGATGAAACGTTGCACCCGATCCGTGCTGACGCTGGCCGGCCTGTGCGTCCTTTCCGCCACCCCGCTGGCCGCCGTCGCGGACGGCCCCGACGTGATCGTGGGCGACCTGCCGAACCTGCAGCACTTCGCCACCCTGAACGGCAAGGCGGCGTACTCGGTCGCGACGACCTCCTGCAACATCGGCAACGCGCAGCTCTTCTGGATCGAGACCAACAACAACCACCCGGTGATCGCCCAGAACCTGTACATGATCCGGGACGGCCGCTTCCGGCAGATCGGGCAGTCGTGGCTGAAGCACGGCTTCTGCGCCCTGCAGGAGGGCATCTGCGGGCAGTGCCAGCCGGCGGGCGGCGGGTGCGTGTCGCGGCTGGGCGTGGGGTGCTCGGACCCGTACACCTCGAGCCTCAACGGCACGCAGAGCCGCCTCGGCCCGCGCTCGCAGGTCAACCCCTGGACGGGGGAGTTCCCCTACCCGTTCACCGCGCCCGCGGCGAGCACGCAGCTGCACCGCCGCCTCCAGGTGGACCTGGCGGACCTGCCGCCGCTGACCCCCTCCACGGGGACGATCTACCTGATGGAGGGGCAGTACGTCGCGCGTGACGATTCGCAGGCGGGGAACCAGAACAACAACGCCTCGTACCGGCGGGTCCACTTCAACAACCCGGGGAGCTTCTCCAGCGTCGGGCAGACGCAGCGGCAGAAGCCCGCGATCCTGGGGTGGAAGGACTCCGACCCGAACGTCGCGGTCGCCATCGCGGACGTCCCCGGCGAGGGGCGGTTCTACATCGGCTCCAACGCGGTGGACAACGGGGACGGGACGTACACCTACAACTACGCGGTGTACAACATGAACTCGCACGTCTCGGCCCAGTCCTTCTCGGTGCCGCTGCCGTGCGGGGCGACGGCGACGGACATCAACTTCAGCCACGCGCCGAGCCACTCGGGCGAGCCCTACAGCAACGACCCGTGGGCCGCGACGGTCCGCAGCGCGGACGCGCTGGTGTGGGAGACCGAGACCGAGCAGCAGAACCCCAACGCCAACGCCCTCCGCTGGGGGACGGCGTACACCTTCTGGTTCACCAGCACCGCGGCCCCCACCACGGGCGAGGTGACGATCGGGCTGTTCCGCGATCCGGGCGGCACGCTGGTGGCCGGCGGGCTGGCGGTGCCCGGCGTCGGCTGCCGCGCCGACTGGGACGCCAGCGGCGGGGTGAACTCCAACGACATCAGCGCCTTCCTCGCCGACTGGCTCGCCAGCGTGCAGGAAGGGACGCTCGAGGCCGACCAGGACTGCGACGGCTCGGTGAACTCCAACGACATCAGCGCGTTCCTGAGCAGCTGGCTCAACGCCGTCAGCGGCACCGGCTGCTGATCCCGGCGGCGACCGCGAACACGAGGCCCGCGCCCCAGGCGCGGGCCTTTTTTCATGCCCCGGCGCCGGGCGCGGGGGGGGGAGGGGGGGCCGGGGTGGCAATCCGGGGCGGAGGTGGTCACAATCCGCGTATGGGCGAGCTGTACGAACTCGAGCCGGTCCCCGTCGCCCCCAGGCTGCCCGGGACGGTGGTGCTGCGCAAGACGGTGGACGAGGTGGTGGACGCCCTCGCGGCGGACCTGCTGATCCACGCCCACAGCTGCGTCCGCGCCTTCGGCGACTTCCACCTGGCCCTGTCGGGAGGGAGCACGCCCGTGCCGCTGTACCTGCGGCTGATGTACGACCCGAACTACCGCGAGCTCCCCTGGGCCCGCACGCACCTGTGGCTGGTGGACGAGCGGCGGGTCCCCTTCGACGACGAGCGGTCGAACTTCAAGATGATCAGCGAGATCATCTGCGACCACTCCGGCATCCCGCGCGAGCAGGTCCACCCGGTGTACGCGATGGCCGACGACGCGGATGCGCAGTACGAGCGGGCGATCCAGGAGACGCTCGGGTGGCGGGAGAAGGGGCAGGACCGGCTGGACTACGTGCTGCTGGGGATGGGGGCGGACGCGCACACGGCGTCGCTGTTCCCCCGCACGCCCGCGCTGCGGGAGCGGACGGCCCTGGTGAAGATCAACGCGGGGCCGACGGTGCCGGGGCCGGAGCGGGTGACGATGACGCTGCGGCTGATCAACTCGGCGAGGTTCGTGTCGATCATGGTCACCGGGGGGGAGAAGCGGGAGACCGTCGCCCGGGTGGCCGCGGCGGCCGCGAAGGAAGGGACGCCCGCGCCGCCGGAGGTGGTGGAGGAGCTGCCGGTGCTGGGCGTGCACCCGGTGGGCGGGGAGGAGCGGTGGTACATCGACTACGCGGCGTGCCCGGGGGCGCCGGAGCCGGAGCCGGAGCCCGAGGTCCAGTCCCAGCCGCGGGCGTAACGGGCCGGCGCTGTGAACAGGGCGCGGGGCGGCTACGCTCCGGGCGTGGCGACGCTGTCGATCGAACCCAATCCGCGCATCACCTACAAGGTCCGCTACCGCGACGACCACCTGCTGGTCGTGGACAAGCGCTCCGGGCTGGCGACGCAGCCGGGGAAGGGGCACACGGACGATACGCTGCTCAACGGGCTCTTCGCGGACTACGGGGCCGCGCTGCAGAACCTGGGCAAGGCGCGGGACTTCGGGCTGCTGCACCGGCTGGACAAGGACACCAGCGGGCTGCTGGTGGTGGGGCTGACGGCGCGGGCGTACGACGCCCTGCGGGGGGCGTTCGAGCGGCGGGAGGTCAAGAAGTTCTACTGGGCCGTGTGCGCCAAGGCGCCCTCGAAGCAGGTCGGGGTGGTGGACCTGCCGCTGGTGGAGACGACGGCGACCAGGGGGGGCCAGAAGCTGGCGCGGATCTCGAAGGCGGCGGGGAAGCCCGCGGCGACGGCGTACCGGGTGCTGCAGGCGTCGGAGAACGCGGCGCTGATCGAGGCCCGGCCGCTGACGGGGCGGCTGCACCAGGTCCGCGTGCACCTGGAGGCGATCGGCTGCCCGATCCTGGGGGACGTGTTCTACGCGAACAAGACGGTGGCCGCGGCGTCGCCGAGGCTGGCGCTGCACGCGCACCGGCTGGTCTTCAAGCACCCGGTGACGGGGGAGACGGTGGACGCGACCTCGCCGTGGCCGTCGGACCTGCGCCGGACGCTCAAACGCTTCGGCCTGCGGCGGCCGGATCTTCCGAGCGGCGGGGATGGGGACGAGGAGTAGCCCGACGGACCAGGGACCTCCGGGCGCGAGCCTGGGAGGGATGGTCCCGTGCACGCTTCGGAGAAGGCGGAACGCGGGGGGAGCGGAGGGCCACAGAGGTCACAGAGGGGGAGCGGATTGGATTGGCGCTGGGCCTTTATGCGCACACGAGCGGCCGGGCGCCGATCCATTGTCAGGCCACAGAGCGTCCTCGCCAATCCCCTCTCCCCCGATCCCTGTCTTCCTCTGTGACCTCTGTGGATCTCTGTGGCCTCTGTGTTCCCGCTCTTTGCTCCTCTCTCTTCTTCTCCGCTTTCCCCCGCTTGCCCCGCTGACCCCGCGTTCCGCCTTTGAGCGTGCGTGCACAGGGGAACTTCTACTCCGGGCTTGCGCTCGCGGCTCCCCTTTGTGGAATGCGCTTGTCAGATTTGCTCGGTAAGCTTGCCGACGACGAAATCGGCGATGGGGAAGGCGCGGTCGGTGAGGCGCCAGCGGGTGGTCTCGCCGCTGAGGAGGCCCTCGTCGCGGAGGCGCTGGGCCAGGCGCATGAGACGCTCGACGAGGGAGCCGCCGCCGGCCGCGGCGGCGTGGGCGAGGATCGAATCGGCGTCAACGCCCTCGACCGTTCGCAGGCCCATCATCAGCCGCTCGCGCAGCGCCCGTGCGGGGTCGGGCTCCTCGACCTCGACGACCGGAGCGAAGCCGGGGGGAGAATCGAGGTAGTCCCCCAGGCGGGGGGCGTTCTTCCATCGCACCCCGCCGCGGGAGAGGTCGGCCGACACGAGCGCGTGGCCCGATGCGCTGGGGCCCGCGGCGAGCCAGCTCTCCTGCCGCCAGTAGGCCAGGTTGTGGCGGGAGCGGTCGTCGGGGGTCCTGGCGAAGTTGCTCACCTCGTAGCGCTCGAAGCCCGCCGCGCGGAGCGTCTCCACCGTCGCCAGGAGCATGTCCGCCTCGAGGTCCTCGTCGATGGGGTGGACCTTCCCGGCCTTCATGCGGGCGGTGAGCGCGGTGGCGGGCTCGTAGGTGAGCGAGTAGCACGACAGGTGCGTGACGCCCAGCGCGACGGCGCGGCCGAGGTCGGCGAGCCAGTCGTCCAGCGTCTGGCCGGGGATGCCGAAGATCAGGTCGATGGACTGGCGGGGGATGCCGGCCTCGCGGGCCATGGCGATCGCCCGCTCGACGTTGTCGGGGTCGTGCCAGCGCTCGAGGGTCCTGAGGTGCGCCGGGTTGAAGGACTGGGCGCCGATGCTGACGCGATTCACGCCGGCCGCGGCGAGGATGGCCATCAGCTCCGGCGCGACGGTCTCGGGGTTGCACTCGACGGTCCACTCGGTCGGCTCGCCCGCCTCGTCCCGCCCGGCGCGGATGGCGGAGAGGTCAAAGCAGCGGTCGATGGCCGCGAGGAACCGCTGCCAGAGGTCCGGGCGCAGGAGGGTCGGGGTGCCGCCGCCGACGAAGATCGTCCGCAGCCTCCCCCCCTCCCCCCTGGTGCTCCCGCTCCGGCTCCCCCCCGGCCGGCCATCGGCGGCGAAGGGGGCCAGCGCGGCGAGCTCGCTGATCAGGCGGTCGGTGAAGGGTTCCTGCCGATCCTGGGTGTCCACGACCGAGTAGAAATCGCAGTAGTGGCACTTGTGGAAGCAGAAGGGGATATGCACGTACAGCGACCGGACGGCCGGGGCGTCCGGGGGGAGGAGGCCCAGGGCCGCGGCGGCGGTGAGGGGGCGGGGCGGGGCGCCGGATTGGCCCCGGCGCGGAAAAGGGGTTTGCCCCTCGGTGGTAATGGCGGTAACGTGCGTCATCCGTGCAGTCGGCGGCTGGATCGATCGGTCGGTCGGTTGGCGTCGATTCGGGATGGGAAAGGGGATGGAGGCGAGGGGCCGGCGTCGTCACCGGCCCCGTTTCCGGGCGCGGAGCGGGCCTCGGTCGGGCCCGCGGCCACGCCCGGCGAAGCGGGCTCGTGCGAAGGAAGGATAGGAGCGGCGTGAACGTATCCCTGGTGATGGTGCAGGCCGATGGGACCTCGAAGGAGCTGCCGCTCAAGCAGCTGCCGACGACGATCGGGCGGGACGAGGGCGTCAAGTTCCGCATCCCGCGGGCGAATGTCTCGCGGCGGCACTGCGAGCTGGCGATCAACGACGAGGACGAGCTGGTCGTCCGCGACCTCAAGAGCAGCAACGGGACCTACGTCAACGGCGAGCGGGTGCGGGAGCGCGAGCTGGTGCCGGGGGACCTGCTGACGGTCGGGGACGTGGTGTTCGTGGTGCGGATCGACGGGCACCCGAAGGAGATCGACGCGGCGGACTCGTACGCCGCGGGGAGCGTGATGCTCGGCTCGACGCCGATCGCCGGGGTCAGCCCGAGCGGGCCGAAGACGGAGGCGATCCAGGGCGTGCCGACGTGGGGGAGCGAGAAGGACGAGGGCAAGGGGGGCGGCGGCGACCGCCCCGCGCCGGCCCCCGCCGCGGGCGCATCGAAGCAGGCGGGCAAAGCCGACGACGATGACGACGACGACGACGACTTCAGCGACCTGCTGGATGGGATCGACTTCGACGACGAGGACGACGACTCGCCGGCGAAGAAGTAAGGGCGGCCGGGGAAGCAGCGGGCGGGCTTACGCGGGGCCCGCGGCGTCGCGCCCGCGCACCTGGTAGCGCAGCTCCGCGAAGGCGTCGCTGACCTGGCGGGCCGACACGAGGCGGAGCGGCGGGTGCGTGATCCGACGCGGCAGCAGCGGCTTGCCGCCGCCCAGGGTCACGGAGGCGACCTGGACGATGACCTCGTCCAGCAGGCCGGCGTCGAAGAACTGACCGACGAGGTCCCCGCCCCCGACGATCCAGATGTTCTTCGAGCCCGCCGCGGCGGCCATCTCGGCGTGAACCGGCTGCACGTCGCCGCGGACGAAGCGCAGGTCCGCCCCCGGGATCGGCGGGAGCGTCCGGTGGGAGAAGATCCAGGCCGGCTGCGTGTAGGGCCACGGGGAGCCCGTCTCGGCGACGGCCAGGTCCGCGTGCCGCCGCACCCATTCGTACGTGGCCGACCCCATCGCCAGGGCGCCGACGTCGGCGATGAACTCGGGGTAGCTCGTGTCCGCCACGTCTCCCAGCGCGAGGAGCCAATCCAGCGAGTCGTCCTCGGTGGCGATGAAGCCGTCGAGGCTAGTCGCCGTGTAGTACTGGGTCTTCATCATGAGGGGTCGTCCTCCTGCGGCGGCGCTCCGGGCGCGAGAGCAAGGCCGGGCGAAGGGTAGTGGGCCGCGGCCTCGGAGTTTCCCGCACCGGCGGGTTGGCAAGCGAAGAGGATTCACCACGGAGGGCACGGAGGAAGGCAGAAGCGTTTCAACGCGAAGGTCGCGAAGAACTCGAAGGAAGAGGAAGAAGAGGAGATCCACCACAGAGGCGCGGAGACACAGAGGGGGCACAGAGGGAAGAGGGGAAAGGGATTGAAGGGGGTTGGGGTCGGATGGGGCCTGGGGCGGGTATGTGCGCCGGGCCGTCCACCCATCCACTGTCCCCTGTCTTCCCCCGCTGTTCCCCGCTTCCCCCGCTCCCCCCGCGTTCTCTTCTCTTCTGCCGCCCTACTTCGTGCTCTTCTTCGCGCTCTTCGCGACCTTCGCGTTGAATCGCTTCCGCCTTCCTCCGTGAACTCCGTGGCGAAGACTCTTCCAGCAAGAGCAAGCAGAAACGAAAGACCCCGAGCTCGCGCCCGGGGCTCCCTTGAAAATGTGTGCTGTGCTGCCGGCGGGCTCAGCGGACGATGAGGACGCCGTGGGGGCCCTTGCCGACGCCGACGCGGAAGTCGGTGGGCTCGAGGGCCGCGCCGCCGCGGGCGTGGCGGTTGAGGCGGAAGAAGGCGAGCTCCCCCTCGGGGACGCTGGGGTCGAAGGAGCGGAACTGGGTGACGACGACGAAGTTGCCCGGGGCGTCGAAGGCGAGGCCCTCGGGCATGCCGTCGAGCTCGTACTCGCCGAGGGGGGTGAGCGCGCCCGAGTCGGGGTCGAGGGTCAGGAGGGTGAGCGAGCCGCCGCGGGTGAGGCGCGGGTCGGCGTCGTCGAGGTAGGACTGGCGGAGGTTGGCGGTGACGACGTAGCGGCCGTCGGGGCTGATCGCCAGGCCCTCGGGCGAGACGCCGACGACGGCGGTGGAGACGACCTGGTGCACCGGCGCACGGGCGACGGTGTCGGCCTGCTGGGGGAGCGGGGCGACGCGGACGACGCTGAGCTCACCCTCGGGGGCGCCGACGCGGAAGCCCTCGACGTCGCGCCCCCACTGCAGGTCGGTGGTGATGAAGTAGCGGCCATCGGGGGTGAAGCGGCCGGAGTAGGGGTACTTGCCGACGGTCACCGGCTGGCCCCAGGGGCGCAGGCCCATGGAGCCGTCGTTGGCGTCGCGGGTGAACTCGAGGAAGACGACGCGGTCCTGATCGGGGAGGGTGATGGCCAGGAGGCGGCCGTCGGGGCTCCAGGCGATGCAGGAGGGGGCGGCGGAGGAGTCGTCCACGCCGATGAGGGGCCAGGCGAGCGGCTCGCCCAGGCCCCCGCCCGTGCCGGGGCCGGCGGGGGTGAAGGGGACGATGACGATCTGCTCGTAGGGGACGGCGGTGACGACGGCGACGATGTCGCCGTCGGGGTGGGCGTCCACGGCCATGGGGTTGGCGCCGACGACGGCGGAGTCGACGACCCGGGGCTGGATCGGGTCGGTCATGTCGATGGCGAAGAGGTACTGGCCGGAGGGGAGGTCGGCGATGGTGACGGCGCCCTCGGGGGCCGGGCCGCGGGACTCGATGACGAAGGCGGTGTTGCCGTCGCGGCTGACGGAGAGGGCGTTGGGCGGGCCGATAACGGAGTTGGAGACCTCGATCTGGGCCCAGGGGGTGGAGGGCTCGCGGATGGGGAGGGCCAGGACGGTGAGGGTGTCGCGTGCGGCGGGGTCGCGCTCGCCGAGGCGGCCGGTGTGGAGGGCGGGGGCGGTGAGGTCGGCGTCGGAGATGGTGACGATGTAGCGGCCGGAGACGTCGCCGGGGAGAGCCGGGGCCATGGCCGCGCCGCCGCCGCCGCCGGACTGGCAGCCGGCAAGGAGAGCGAGGGCGAGGGGCGAAAGGGCGATCGCGGTCAGGGCGGGGCGACGCATGGCGTGGGTCTCCAGCGCGTTAGCAGGAACACAAGGGGTGACAAGCCTATCAGAAAGGCGTACGCGGGGCGATTCGGAGTCCAGCCGGGTGGGGAGGGGGGGGAGAGTGCTGGGTGCTGGGTTGCCCTGGGACGTCCCGCGCGCCGGGCCGTTCTGAGGCGACTCAGCACGCAGCACGCAGCACTCAGCCCCCCCTCACTCCGCCGCGCCCGCGAGGAGTGCCCCCACCGAGAGCGTCGCGCCGGGGAGGTCGGCGGGCTCGTGGACGTGGGGGAGGGCGCGCAGGGCGCGGGTGAGGCGGGCGAGGTCCGCGGGGAGGGGAGCGGTGAAGGACATCGGCTCGTCGGTGATGGGGTGGCGGAAGGAGAGCGTCGCGGCGTGCAGGGCCTGGCGAGACAGCCCCCCCAGGTCAGGCGGGGCGGGGCGGCCGCCGTACATGTCGTCGCCGACGAGGGGGTAGCCGAGGTGGGAGAAGTGGACGCGGATCTGGTGGGTGCGGCCGGTCTTGAGCTCGACCTCGACGAGGGAGTAGGCGTCGGAGTCGGTGCGGGGTGGGGGTG
>JBIQJK010000046.1:0-27275 GCA_044507535.1 Planctomycetaceae bacterium
ACCACCCCGATCCCCGATGGTCACCCCAGCCCCTCCGCGCCGGCCGCGGCCCGGGGGCCGCTGGGCATCGGCACCGAGTGTTATTCGCTCGACCGCGGGGGGTTGATCCGGGAATGGCCCGCGCGGAGTGCGAACCCGGGCTCAGCATACGCGCGCGGAGGCACGGCCCGGTCGCGGGCCCCCACGAAGTCCGAACTCAAATCGGTTCCCACTATACCATCTCTCAGCGCCGGCACCACCCTCCGGCAGAGGTCGGGCCGCGCCCCGTCGATCGGCATATGTGCGGGGGAAAGAGGCGTTCCCTTTGACCACTCCGGCGGGGGGCTCAATACTGGCATGCGTGACCGTTGCCGGAACGATCGTGAATCTGAAGGAGCTCCCCCCGGGTGAGCGGAGCGCGGCGATCGGCCGCGCGGCGGAGGCGCTGGCCGCGGGGCGGGCGGTCGTGCTGCCGACCGAGACGGTCTACAGCGTGGCCTTCCGGGCCGGGAGCCCGGGGGCGGGGGCGCTGGCCGCGGCCTTCCGGGCGTACACCGAGCGGTGCGGGACGGCCTCGCCGCTGGCGTGGAACCCGCCGAGCGTGGAGCGGGCGTACGAGGCGCTGGACCTGCGGGCGGCGACGCACCGGCGGCTCTTCTCGCGGCTCTCGCCGGGGCCGGCGATCTTCGCGGTCGCGCTGACGCCGGAGCGGCTGGCGGCGGCCGCGGGGGCGATCGGGTGCGAGCCGGGGGTGCTGGACCCCGCGGGGGCGGGGGAGATCGCGCTGCGGCGAACGGCGGACCCGGTGGCCCGCGAGGTCGTGGACGCTGGGGGCGGGGAGTATGGAGACGTGCTGCTGGCGGAGCTGCCGGCGCCGGGCGGGCGCGGGGAGTGGGCGAGCGACGGGGCGGAGGCGGGCGCGGCCGCGGCGGCGTGGCTGGAGGGGGAGCCGCCGGCGGTGGTGCTGGACGCCGGTCGGGCGAAGCCGGGCAAGGCGGCGACTATCCTCCACCTCGGCCCGGGGGGGGCGTGGGAGGTCCGGCGTCCGGGGGCATACGAGGAACGGTTCGTGCGCAAGCAGGTCCACCGCAGCATCCTGTTCATCTGCACCGGCAACACGTGCCGCAGCCCCATGGCCGAAGCGATCGCGAGCGACCTGATCCGCCGCAGCGCGGACTCGATGCCGCCGACGACCGTGATGTCGGCGGGGACGGGGGCGTTCACGGGGACGCCGCCGGCGGCGGAGGCGGTGGCCGCGCTGCGTGGGATGGGGATCGACCCGGACCTGCGAGGGGCCAGGGCGCTGACGCGGCAGATGATCGCGGAGGCGGACGCCATCTTCGCGATGTCGCGCTCGCACGTGCAGGCGGTGGTGGCCTTCGACCCGACCGCGGCGGAGAAGGTGAAGCTGCTGGACCCGGAGGGGCGCGACATCCCCGACCCGATCGGCGGGCCGCAGCACGTCTACACTGAGACGGCGAGCCGGATCGCTGAGCTGGTCGCGGCGCGTCTGCGGGAGCTCGACTCGTGAAGATCGCCATGGGCGCGGACCACCGTGGGGCGGGGTCTGCCCGGCTGCTGGCCGACCGGCTGCAGTCGCAGGGGCACGAGATCACCGTGCTCGGGACGACCAACGGCGAGACGGCGGATTACCCGGACCCGGCGTTCGCGGTCGGGCAGGAGGTCGCGGCGGGGCGGGCGGACCGCGGGGTGCTGATCGACGGCACGGGGCTGGGGGTGTCGATCGCGGCGAACAAGATCAAGGGGGTGCGGGCGGCGCTGGTTCACGACGAGCTGACCGCCGAGATCAGCCGCACGCACAACGACGCCAACGTGCTGTGCATGTCGGCGGACCTGCTGGGCCAGCGGCTCATGGAGAAGATCGTGGACGTGTGGCTGGCGACGCCCTTCCAGGGCGGCCGGCACGAGCGGCGGCTGCGCAAGCTCGCGGCGATCGAAGAGGGGCGGGACCCGGCGACGGCGGACTGAGAGTTCGGTATCGCGAAGGGAAGGGGAAACCGGCACAACGAGGCGATCGCGCGAGTCCCATATAGGTCCTATGAGACCCATAGGACCTATGACGCCGGCGCCCCCCCGCGCACACTACTCGCCCGCCGGCGCCGGGAAGATCAGCGTCGCGCTCCCGGCGGAGATGGCGATGGCGCCGTCGAGGAGCATGAGGCGGCTGGGGCGGGCCCCCAGGACGACGCCCTGGGTCTGCAGCAGGCGGCCGGTGGCGGTGTCGAGCTGGTGGAGGTTGAAGATCATCTGGCCGTCGCTCTGCTGGCCGGAGGGGGCGGTCTCGATGGTGACCATCATCGACTCGGCGGCCTGCGGGGGGATGACGGCCTCGCCGTCGGGGACGGCATCCATGCCGACCACCTCGCCGTCGGCGCTCAGGAGCACGACGCCGGCGAGGGTGCTGAAGGCGACCGCCGCGCCCGAGGGGCCGCCGCCGCGGATCTCCGAGGCGAACATCCGCTGGTACTCGTCCTGGAAGGGGGCGGGGAGGCGGACGGGGTGCGGGATGAGCCGGCCGGTCTGGGTGGAGAGGACCCACATGGCCCCGCCAGCGCCGTGGAGGAAGAGGCGGTCGCCGATGACCCAGGCCTCCTTCGAGGCGCCGACGCGGCGGTCGTCGAGGACCCAGTTGGTCTGGCCGCGCTGGATGTCGAGGCTGACGACGGCGTTCTCGAAGCCGGCGAGGACCGAGCCGCCCGAGCCGGAGGCGCCGTCCGCGCCGTCGAGCATGCGGAGCCAACGGACCTGGCCCCAGCGGGACTCGATGCGCTGGAGGACCTTCCCGGTGCGGGTGTCGGCGGCGATGATGACGGAGGCGACGCCGGCGGCGCCGGGGGTCTGCTGGTCGCCGGCGACCAGGAGGGTGCCGCCGCGGACGTCGGTGTCGTAGACGGGGGCGACGGGGACGCGCTGGGTCCACAGGACCGTGCCGTCGCTGGCGTCGAGGCCGACGGCGCGGCCGGTGCGCTCGACGAGGGTGACGGTGCGCTCGTCCATGGCGAGGAAGAGGTCGGTGAGCAGGCCCATGCCGTCGCGCGGGGTCTGCACGGGCTGGGGGGCCTCCTCGATGCGGGCCCCCGGGGCCTCGCGGGGGAACATCTCGGGGAAGGGGAGGGTCTGCCAGTCGGTCTGGCCGCGGGAAGCGGAGACGCGCTCGAGGACGCCGCCGGAGCGGGTGTCGTAATAGAGGAAGACGGAGTCGTCCTCGATCTTGAGGAGGTCCACGTTGCGCCCGGGGATGGGACGGCTCCAGCGCTGGACGAAGCCGGCGCGGCCGCCGACGGCGTCGTCGCCCTCGGCCTGGGCCATCCAGACGGAGACCTCATCGCCGTTGGAGGTGGCGATGGCGCGGCCGACGCGGCCCGCGCTGGAGGCGATCCGCGGGCGGAGCATGGTGGCGTCGCGGAGGACCTGGACGCCCTGCGCCCGCGCCGGGCCGAGCCGGGGCCAGCGGTGCCTCGCGGCCAGGTCGAGCTCGAACTCGGCGAGCAGGGCCTGGGCGGGCATGGAGCCGGCGGTGTCCTCGATGGTCAGGCCGGGGTAGCGCTGGGTGAGGGTGCGGAGGACCTGCGCGGCGGAGGAGACCTGCCCCTGGGAGGCGAGGGCGCGGGCGAGACGGCCGCCGAGGTCGCCGACGAGGTCGGGGGCGGCGTCGTCGCGCCAGCTCGCGGCCAGGAGGCCGGCCTCGAGGGCGGGGATGACGGCGTGGCCGCGACCGGTGGCGGCGTGGTGGTCGGCGATCTGCTTCCAGATCGAGGGGGTGACGGCGGCGACGGGGTAGCGCCGGGCGACGCGCTCGAGGCGCTGCGGGTCGGGCTGGGGGCCGAGTGCGGCGAGCTCCCCCTGGGCGGCCGCCTCGAAGGGGGCGTAGATCTCCGGGCCGCTCTCGCGGAGGAGGCGCTGGAGCCGCCAGGTGGCCTCGAGCTCGGCGCGGAGGCTGACCTGCGGGCCGCTCCAGGTCGCCGCGGCGAGGGCGGGCTCGTCGAGGATGGCCTGATACGTGCGGACGGCGCCCGCGGCGTCGGCGCGGGCCTCGTGGGCGCGGCCGAGGGTCAGCAGCTGGCTGGCGCGCTCGTCGGCGTCGAGGGCGATGCGGCCGAGCTGGTCGATCAGGCCGGCGATGAGGTCGGCGTCGGTGAGCCGGGCCTCCGCGGCCTGCGCGCCGGCGAGGGGGCCGGCGGGCTCCTGGCTGGCGTTGACCATGTCCAGGATGGAGGCGAAGAGGCGGCGCCGCGCGGCCTGGTTGGGCTCGGAATCGGGAGCGGCCTCGATCGCGCCGATGGCGGCCTGCACGGCGGGGAGGATCCGCTCGTGGCGGCCGGCGCGGTAGGCGAGCTCGGCGAAGGTGACGGCGGGGGCGGGGTTGGAGGCGTCGGCCTGCATCCGTTCGGTGAGCACCTCCTCCGCGGCCTCCCAGAGGAGGTAGCTGTGCATGCGGCCGTCGTCCACGACCAGGAGCTGGCTGGAGAGGGCGAGGATGTTGCCGGGGCTCTCCAGCGGGATCTCCACCGGGGGCGAGGCGGGGGTGGCGGCGTCGATGATCGCCACGCCGCTGACCAGGGGGACCAGCAGCTGCGAGCCGGCGCCGACGACGCGCCCGCGGATGCCCGGCTCGGGGAGGCGGGCGCTGGAGACGGCCTCGGCGGTCTCGAAGCCGACCAGGGGCACCACGCCGATGCGGGACTCGCCGACGACGGCGAGGTTGTCGCCGACGCGGACGAGGTAGCGCGGGGCGGCGGCGCCGAGACGGTCGGCGCTGCGCCGGGCGAGGATCTCGCCGTCGTCCAGGGCGATGCGGAGGACCTCGGTGCGGTCCGGGGCGAGGGTCAGCAGGGCGCCGTCGTCGTCGATGATGGGGGTGCTGACCTCCCAGGGGCGGGAGCTCTCGCTGCCGGTCCAGGCCTGGGTGTCGATGCGGCGGACCCAGACGGGGCGGCCGGAGTGGGCCTCGTAGGCGCCGATGACGCCGAGCTGGTCGCCGAGGTAGACGACGCCGGCGTGGAGGATGCCCGCGTCGAGCATCTGGGCCCGGCCGCCGAAGGGGAGGGAGCCCGCGCTGCCGACGAGGCGGCGCCACAGCTCGCGCCCGTCCGCCTCGTTGAGGCCGATGAGGTAGACGCTGGTGAGGCGGCGGCTGAGGTTGGACTTGCGGGCCGCGATGACGACGACCCCCTCGCCGATCAGCGGGGTGGCGCGGAGGCTGGAGCCGTCGAGCTGGTCGTCGCGGTCGGTGACGATCTGCTGCCAGCGGGTGTGGCCGGTGTCGGCGTCGAGGACGCTCAGGCGCATCTGGCCCTCGCGCCGGCCGTCCTCGGGGGCGGTGGTGATGGCGGCGACGGTGCGGCCGCGGACCGCGACGGTGTTGGGCTCATCCGGCTGGTTCTGGCGGAAGCGGCGGTTGATGGCGCGCCGCGCGGCGGCGCGGTCGTCGGCGTCCAGGGGCGAGGGGGCCTCGCCGACGTACCAGCGACGGGTGAGCGTGAAGCGGTCCCACGCGCTGACGTTGGAGCCGTCGTTGACGTAGACGGTCTCGCCGGCGACGGTGGGGAGGACGCGCAGGTCGCGGGCGAAGAGGGGGAGCAGCTCGCCGCCGGCCATCGCGGGCTCGCGCCCGATGGGGGAGGCGGCGGGGCCGACGGGGACGGTCCAGAGGGCCTTGGCGACCAGGCCGTCGAGGCTGACGCGGTCGGTGGCGTCGAGGGGGGTCTGGCCGATGCGCCGCGCGGCGGGGGGCCACTGACGCGGCTCGCGCTCGGGCCTGGGGGAGCCGGCCTGCTGGGCCCAGCGCTCGGCCGCGGCCCAGACGTCCCCGCGGTTCGAATAGCGGGCGACCTCGGCGAGGAGGCGCGCGGCGTCGGCGCCGGCCTGGGTGCGGCGCTCGGGGTGGTCTTCGAGCTGGCGGAGGGTGAGCCAGGCGGCGTCGAAGCGGGCGGACTCGTAGTGGCTCTGGGCGATGCGGAGGGCGGCCTCGAAGCCCGCGGGGGTGAGGAGCCACGCGCTCTCGACGCGCTCGACCTGCCCCTCGGCGAGGGCGCGCTGCGCCTTGGGGCCCTCGACGGCGATGTAGCGGGCCAGGAGGTCCGGCGAGGAGGCGAGCAGGGCGTTGGCGCGTGAGCGGACGCTCACGAAGAGGTCGCTATCCTCCTCGCCCGCGGCGACGACGCGGTCGCCCTCCTCCTCGAGCAGGCGCTGGAGCACGCGGACGGCGGCGTCGAGGTTGCCGGCGCTGAGCTGGGCGTCGATGCCGAGGAACGTCTCGCGTGCCGCGGGCGAATCGTCCACGTAGACCGGGTTCGTCTGGGGCTGGGCGAGGGCCGGTGCGGGGGCGGGGATCGCCGCCGCGAGAGCGACGACCAGGGGGCCCAGGGCCAACAGGGAGGACGCATGGACGCGTCGGCGAACGGTCATGAGGGAGGCACTCCCGAGTCCGCGCCCGGCGGCCCGCGCCCGGGGGGTGGCGCGGGCGGTGTCCCCGTCCGTGGGGACCCCCGCATAAGCCGAACCATCGGCACGATCCTCAGTGTAGATCAGCCGGTTCGCGAGAGGGCCTTCGGCGGACCCTGGGATTGACCGAAACAGGCGGGGGAGGCACTTTCGCATGGCTGTTCCCGGCACCGTGAGCCCCGTCGGCACGCTCCCGCTCACGCTTGCGCTGGACCCGCTGACGGCCGCGGCCCAGCGGCGGCGGTCTTGGCGGGTGCTGATGCTCACGGCGGCGGTGCTGGTGATGAGCCTGGTGGACCTGCACATCACGCTGCTGTACGTGCGGACGGTGGGCATGGGGGAGGCGAACCCGCTGGCGCGGTGGATGATGATGCACTTCTCGCCGAACGTGCTCATCTGGTGGAAGCTCCTGACCGTGTCGCTGGCGTGCGCGATCTTCGTGATGGCGCGGCGGACCCGGATCGCCGAGCTGGGGGTCTGGGTGGCCTGCGGCCTGCTGGTGTGGCTGACGATCCGCTGGACGATCTACAGCGACGAGATCACGGTCCTGACGCCCGTGCTGCACACCCTCTCCGAGCACGAGTCGGCCAAGTGGGTGCACAACCCGCACTAGGGGCCGGACCCGCCATCGCCCATCTCTCCCGGCGTTCCCCCCTCCCGGCGTTCCCCCCGCCGCGGCCCGGGCGCTCCCCGTCCATCCCCGGTCGCCGGCCGGCTTCCCAGCGTGGGCCCAGTTGGGTACGCTCGGGGGAGCCATGACGTTCAAATCTTCTCATCAGGGTCTACGCCGCGGCGCGGCGCTCGGTTTCGGGGCGGTGGCGCTGGCGGCGCTGGGGGGGACGCTGGGGGCGGGCGGATGCTCGTCGTACCGGGCGCCGACGCTGGCGATCGAGGGGGTCGCCCAGACCGACGAGTCGGACCGGGGGCTGGTGCTGGACTTCACGCTGGACGCCCGGAACGACAACGAGGTGCCGCTGCCGCTGCGCGAGGTGCGGTACAGCGTGGAGCTGGGGCCGGGGGAGGAATGGGGGCACGAGGCGTCGTTCACGGGGGTGCGCTCGCCGGAGGCGACGCTGCGGGCCAACGGGACGCAGCAGATCGTGCTGCCGGCGGCGATCGCGCTGGAGCCGGGGCAGGCCCGGCCGGCGGGGCTGGTGCCGTACCGGTTCACGGCGCGGCTGGTGTACATCACGCCGGGGGCGCTGGCCGAGACGCTCTTCGACACGGGCGTGCGCCGGCCGACGGTGACGTTCACGAAGTCGGGGATGATCGATTTCGGGGGGCCGTGAGGGGCGGGGGCGCGGGGGAGGAACGGTCGCCCGCGTCATGAGACCCATGGGTCCCATAGGACCTGCATGACCCATGCCGCAAGCGCCCCTGCACCACACGCACAATTTTGTGCAACACTCACACCAACGCCAGCGGGCTCTTATCCTCGCTGCTGACCTCGAATCGCACGCCCTGGAGGCGTTCGGCGAGGCGCTCGGCGAAGGAGGGGAGGTAGCCGCGCTCCGTGGACGTGTGGCCGGCGGTGATGATGCTCAGGCCGGCCTCGACGGCGGCGAGGATGTCGTGGTGCTTCATCTCGCCGGTGACGAAGACCTCGCACTTCTCGGCCCGCGCGACGGCGGCGAGCTCGGCGCCGGAGCCGGGGCAGACGCCGACGGTGCTGACGGGGCTGTCGGAGGCCCTGGCGACGTAGACGCCGCGGACCTTGAGGTAGGACTTGACCCGCTCGGCGAGCTTCTCGACGGTGGTGGGGCGGTCGAGGACGAGGCGGCGGCCCGCGCCCGCGCCGCGCTCGGGGCGGCCGAGGAGGTCGTAGACGTCGATGGCGGGCTCCTCGTAGGGGTGAAACTGGCGGAGGGTCTCGATGGCGATGGGCAGGGCGCGGCGGGAGCAGACCATCTCCAGCCGAACCTCGGGGACGCGCTCGAGCCGGCCGACCTCCCCCACGGCGGGGACGGCGTTGGCCCCGGGGAGGAAGGTGCCGACGCCCTGGACGCCGAAGGAGCAGACCTCGTACTCGCCGATGGTGCCGGCGCCGCCGGTGGCCAAAGCGGAGCGGACCTGGTCGAGGGAGACCTCGGGGACGAAGGTGACGATCTTGACCTGCTCGGTCTCGCGCCGGCTGATGTGGGGGCGCAGGGCGCGGCGGTCGGCCTTGACCACGCCGGTGCGGTCCATCAGGCCGTCGGCGAGCCAGTCGGTCATGCCGCCGGGGGCGGCGTCGAGGGCGGTGTGGGGTGAGTAGATCGCCAGGCCGGCCTCGATGGCGGCCAGGAGGACGCGGCCGGTGGGGGTGGCGCTGGTGATGCGGCGCTGGGGGGAGAAGATGGGTGGGTGGTAGCTGATGACGGCCGCGGCCCCCAGGTCGCGGGCCTCGCGGACGACGGCCTCGGTGAGGTCGATGGTAAGCAGGACGGGGCCGCGGAGTTCGCGCTGCGGGTCGCCGACGATGAGGCCGACGTTGTCCCACTCTTCGGCGTAGCGCGGGGGGGCGATGGACTCGATGGCGGTGATGAGGTCGTTGATGAGCATGGCCGTGCTCCGCAGAAGAGCCGCCGCGGGCGTCTGACGCGGAGCCCGGCGCGGCGGCGGGGACATCCAGACCGTAGGCGGGTGGCCATGGGCCGAACGCCGGCGGGGTGGAGCGTGCCCCGCGCCAGCGAGTGGGGCGGAGGGGCGCGGATCGCTCTACCATGCGGCCGTGGCGGACCAGATCACCAGACAGGCGTACGCGAAGGTCAACCTGATCCTCTCCGTCGGCCACGCGCAGCCGCCGAAGGGGTACCACCCGATCGTCTCGTGGATGGCGCCGGTGACGCTGGCGGACGAGCTGGTCGTCGAGCGGCTGCCGGAGGGGAGCCAGAGCGGGCACATCATCGAGTGGGCGGAGGACGCCCCGCGGCCGTCGGAGATCGACTGGCCGCCGGAGAGGGACCTGGCGGTGCGGGCGCACCGGCTGCTGGAAGAGCACGTCGGGCGCGCGCTGCCGGCGGCGGTGACGGTGCGGAAGCGGATCCCCGTCGGCGGCGGGCTGGGGGGCGGGTCGAGCGACGCCGCGGCGATGCTGATGGCGCTCAACGAGCTCTTCGAGCTGCACCTGGCGACGCCGGTGCTGGCGACGCTGGCGGGGGTGCTGGGGTCGGACGTGGCGTTCTTTATTGAAGAAGGGGGAGGGGGCCCGCCGCGCCCGGGGATCGTCTCGGGGTTCGGGGAGAGGATCGAGCGGGTGGAGCGGGTGCCGGGGGAGGTGGTGCTGATCTTCCCCCCCTTCGGGTGCGCGACCGCGGCGGTGTACAAGGCCTTCGACGACCCGATGGCGAACCGGCCGGGGCTGCGGGAGGCGCAGGCGCGGCAGGCGGTCGCGGCGGCGGTGGCGGCCCACCGGGTGAACCCGGCGCAGCTCTTCAACGACCTGGCCGGGCCGGCTCAGGCGGTGGAGCCGCGGCTGACCGAGGTGCGGATCGCGGCGAGGGAGGCGCTGCACGCGCCGGTGCACATCACCGGGTCGGGCTCGACGCTCTTCGCGGTGCTCGACGGGGCGGGGCCGGGGGAGGCCCAGCGGCTGGCCGGGGAAGTTGAAAGGCGCGTCCGCGGGGTCGCGGCGGTGGCGGCGGGGCTCTGCTAGGGGTGCCGCGACGGGTTACGCTCAGCAAAACGGAGCCTGCTCATGGCGAAGGAACGGCCGTTCGTCGGGATCGACCTCGGCGGGACGAACATGCAGATCGGGGTGGTGGACTCGAAGAACACGATCATCGGGGAGTCCCGCCGCAAGACGCAGGCGGACGGGGGGCTCAACAAGGTCGTGGACCGGCTGGTGGGCGGGGTGGAGATGGCGTGCGAGCACGCCGGCATCGCGGTGAAGGAGCTCGGCGGCGTGGGGATCGGGGCCCCCAGCCCGATCGACTACCGGCGCGGGGTGGTGATGCGGGCGGCGAACCTGGGGTGGACGGACGTGAACCTCGCGGAGATCCTGCGCGATCGGCTGGGGGTGCCGGTGGCCCTGGACAACGACGTGAACGTCGCGCTGTACGGGGAGTGGAAGATGGGGGCGGGGCAGGGGGCGGAGGACCTGATGGGGGTGTGGGTGGGGACGGGCGTGGGAGGGGCGCTGATCCTGCGGGGGGAGCTGTACGCGGGGCGCTTCTTCACCGGCGGGGAGATCGGGCACCTGCGGCTGTTCCCGGGCGCGCCGCGGGGGGACGAGTCGGTGGAGCGGTTCTGCGCGCGGACGGCGGTGGCGGAGCGGCTGGCGAAGCGGATCGGGTCGGGGGAGGAGTCGCTGCTGGAGGAGCTGGCGGCCGGGAAGCTGGAGACGATCAAGTCGAAGATGATCGCGCGGGCGTACAAGGAGGGGGATCCGCTGACGCGGGAGGTGGTGGACGAGGCGGCGGACCTGCTGGGGGTGGCGATCGCCAACGCGGTGACGCTGCTGGGCCTGCCGCGGGTGATCCTGGGCGGGGGGCTGACGGAGGCGATCGGGGACCCGTACGTCAGCCGTGTGAGGAAGGCGGTGCGGCGGGAGGTGTTCTTCGAGGCGGCGCGGGCGGTGGAGGTGGTGGCGAGCACGCTGGAGGACAACGCGGGGCTGCTGGGGGCGGCGCTGCTGGCGCGCGAGCGGCTGGGGTGACCCCGGGATTTCCGCGCGGCGGGCCGGGGGGCGGGCGGGTGCTATGCAATGCAACCCATTTCAGGGGCTTGGCTTGCGCGCCGTGTGCGTGCCGCCGGCACCGCTGGGGCAGCGGGGGGTGATGCGAATCTGAAAGAGTCTGGAGTATTGACACATCTGTTGGAGTGTCCGATATTGGGGCCTGTGGGAGCCCCCGCCCGTCACGGCGACATGGGTCGTCATGCGTTTCCGCATCGTCGAGAGGCGAGAAGAGGGAGTGTGAACATGCGTGGCTCGTGCTTCGACAGAACTCGTGCCGGGGGCGGGGCGGCGGTTGCTGCGGCGGCGGCGCTCGCGGCGGTGTGCGGCTTGGCCGCGCCGGCCGCGGCGGACATCTCCCCGGTCGTGCTGCACATCCGGGCGACCAACGCGCAGGGGACGGACACGTGGATGGCGCGGATCGACGCCGGCGAGTTCGGCCCCGACGGGACGTATCACTGGTCCCTGGGCGCCCCGGTGGAGCTCCGCGACGACAACGGGGTCCTCGTGGGCATGCTCACGCAGGGGTCCACGACGATCATCGAGGACCCGGTGGTGAGCCTGGGCTTCACGGTGACGGCGGGGGCGGTGGACACCACGTTCCAGATCACCTCCGCGCTGCTGAGCTTCCCGTCGATGAGCGCCGCCGAGGGGCGGGCCAGCGGGCAGATCGGGGCGACGGACCTGGGGGGCAACGGCGTGTCGCTGACCGGCGAGTTCGGCGGGCACATGCTGACGACGCGGTACAACGGGATCGTCCCCGGCGGCACCACCTTCGCGGACCTCTTCGCCGGGCCGTCGGTCAACGCCGAGGCGTTCGGATCCGTCTCGATCCTGGACGAGTCGCCGGACACGGGCTTCACGCCCATCCCGGGGACGGTGACGGACATCAGCATGCAGTACTTCTTCACGCTCTCGGCGGGGGACACCGCCTCCGGGACGGCGACGTTCGTCGTCCTCCCCGCGCCCGGGGCGGCCGCGCTGCTCGGCCTGGCCGCGGCGGCGGGGATGCGCCGGCGGCGGTAACCCCACCCTCTTCCCCCCTCCCCTGTTCCAACAACCCGGAAACTCCCTCCCCGGGGCCGAGCGCTGCTCGGCCCCGGGTCGTTGTTGCCCGATGGCCCGCCCGATCGTCGCGCCCGCCCCATGCGGGGGGACGCCTCCACCTACACTGACCCCCGATGGACTCAGCGATCCGCAAGGCCGTGGCCCTCGTCGAGGCGAGCCAGTACATCCGCCGGTTCCGGGACAAGATCGTCGTCGTGAAGGTCGGCGGGTCGGTGCAGGAAGACCCGGACAAGCTGCGGTCGATGATGGGGGACATCGCGCTGATGTCGGCGGTGGGGATGCGGCCGGTGATCGTGCACGGGGGCGGGAAGGCGATCACCGCGGCGATGGAGGCCGCGGGGCTCACGGCGCGGTTCGTGCAGGGGCGGCGGTACACCGACCGGGCGACGCTGGAGATCGCCGAGCGGGTGCTGGTCAACCAGGCGAACCGGGAGATCCTCGAGCACCTGACCGGGGCGGGGTCGCAGGCGATCGGCCTGCACTCGATGGGCTCGTGCGTGCTCTTCGGCGAGCGGATCATGCTGCCGGACCGGGACAACGGCGGGGCGCGGACGGTGGACGTGGGGTACGTCGGGGAGGTGGCGGAGGTGAACACGGTGCTGCTGGAGGCGCTCTGCGAGGACGGGTTCATCCCGGTGATCGCGCCGGTGGCCGTCTGCCGCGACGCCAGCCCGGAGGGGGTGTGGAAGCTCAACGTCAACGCGGACACCGCCGCGGGGAAGGTGGCGGCGGCGCTGCGGGCCGAGAAGCTGCTGATGATCTCCGACACGCACGGGATCCGCACGGACCCGAAGGACCCGCAGAGCTACGCGAGCACGCTGACTCGCGCGGAGATCGCGCGGCTGGTGGAGACGGGGGTGATCGGGGAGGGAATGCTGCCCAAGGTCGAAGCGTGCCTGATGGCGCTGGAGGCGGGGGTGCCCAAGGCGCACATCATCGACGGGCGGATCCCGCACTCGGCGCTGCTTGAGATCTACACCGACGACGGCATCGGGACGCAGATCGTTCTAGGGTGACCCGCCCCCGCTACTCCCGCCTGCCGGCGGGACGCGCGACGAAGTAGCCCGCGATGCCGGCGATCCCCGCGAGCAGGACGGTGCGGCCGAAGGCGAAGGCCTCGTGGTACGGGACGGCGCGGATGCGGCCCCCCTCGACCGGGGCATCCCACGGGCTCCAGTAGTGCCCGGCGGCGAGGCCCATCGCGGCGTGGCCGGCGAGAAACCCGCCGACGGGCGTGGCGGTCAGGGCGAGGGCCAGGCACAGCGCGGCGGCGCTGGCCCTGGGGGCGCGGCGGAAGCTGACCACGAGCACGGCCGCGCCGATCAGCGCGCCCAGGACCGTCCCCTGCACCCGCAGGATCTCGGGCGCGCCGCAGGCGAACGCCGTCGCCGCGGCGGGGATCAGGAGCCACAGCAGCGCGGCGGGCCGCTCGCGCAGCAGGCCGGTGCGGTGCATCGCCAGCCACGCGCCGCCGGCGCCCCAGGCGAGAACGAACCAGATGGCGAGCCACGCCGAGAGCGGCTCGCGGTGCGGCCGGCACAGGACGCTCACGGCGATGCACAACGCGAGCGGGCCGTGGCGGATCATCGGATCCGCCAGGGCCTGCTCGAGCGGCCCGGGCGGGGGCGGCAGAAGAAGCTCGGCGCGGTCGAAGGGGACGCCGCACTCGGGGCAGCGGTCCTCCGGAAGCCCGGCGAGGTCGTAGCCGCAGACCGGGCAGGCGAGCTTCGGCTTCTTTCCTGATGGCCGGCGGCCTGTCACGACGGCGACCTCCCACGCGCGGCCGCTGCGTGCCGGCCACAGCCCCCGCTACGCACCCGGGGCGAGCGGTGATCCCCACGGATGCGTGGGGGACAGCGGCGGCGTCCGCCGAGCCGTCATCAGCGCTTCCGCGCGACGACGATGAGCGTCTCGACGCCCGCGGCGTCGTGCGTCGCCGGCTCGATGCCCGCCGCGGGAGGGGCCATCGTCGGGACGCCCGCGGTGCGCTGGCCGAACCACCGGAGGTCGGCGAAGCGGGGCTCCAGCAGCGCGGCGAGGGACTCGCGGGTGAAGCTGTGGGCGTGGTGCTCGGTGACGCCCCAGTCGTTCGGCGTGCTGAGGATGAGCGTGCCGCCGCGGACGAGGATGCGGGCCAGCTCGTCGATCGCCGCGGCGGGGTCCTCCACGTGCTCGATGGTCTCGAAGCTCGTGACGACGTCGGCCCAGCGGTCGGCCAGGCCGGTGGCGGTCGCGCTGGCGGTGCGGAAGGTCAGGCCGACGCGCCCGTACCGGCGCGAGGCGTAGTCCACCGCGCGGGGGTCGATGTCGAGGCCGACGACGGAGCCCGCGCCCCCCTGCTCCAGGAGCATCGCCGCGCCGTAACCAACGCCGCAGGCGCAGTCCACGACGCGCTTGCCCGCGGCGTAAGGAAGAGCGAGCTCGTAGCGGCGCAGGTGCAGCTCGGTCCGCTCCGGGGGGAGCATCGGGAGGTTGGCGTCGTGCCGCTCGGCCCGGTTCTCCACCAGCCAGCGGGCGTCGGACTCGCTCAGGCCCCAGCGCTCGACGAGCCGGCGCTGCACGGCCGCGGCGTCCTCGCTGGCGGGGTCGTCGCCGTAGATGCGCAGGACCGGGATCTTCCGCTGGGCGAAGAGGGCCGTCGCGCGGTCGAAGATCGCCCGCTCGTGGGCGGCGGAGGAGACGACGACGGCGGCGAAGGGGATGCCCGCCCGCTCCGGGCGGACGACGGGGACGCCGCGGATCGATTCGACCTTCGGCTCGTCGTCGAGGATGGCGACGATCTCGAGGTCGTGCGAGTTCCAGGGCTGGCGGGTGAGCCGGGGGGTGTGGCGGCCGGCGCCGAAGAGGGCGATGCGGCGGTGGCCGGCGTCGGCGCAGCGCCGGGCGACGGCCTCGACGAGGCGCTGGCGGAGGCGGTCGCGCGCGAGCTCCGCGTCGGCGAGTCGGCGGCGGAGGTCGGCGAGCTCCCCTGGTCGCGCGGCGGCGGCGGCCCCGGCCCCGGCGGGTGATGATCCCACGAGCGCGCGCGCCTGCCCGGCGAGCCGCTCGATCATCGCGAGCAGGTCGTGCGCCGACTCCGCGCCCGCGGGAGCGGGCGCATCGGCCGCGGCCATCTCCTCGGGCGTGCGCAGCCGGGAGGCGAGGCGCGCCGGGCGGACCGTCGGGTGGCTGCGCTGGTCCGGGCCGCGGACGCCGCCGCTGGTGGCGGCCTTGTGGCGGCGGGAGGCCTGGAACTGCTCGATGACGGGGCCGGCGCCGTCGAGGTCCGGGCCGGACGCCGCGGCGTCGGCGTGGTCGAAGATCTTGGCGTAGGCCGCGGGGAGCCAGAGGGTCCGCAGGGGCCGGTCGCGGACCGCCTCCTCCCAGGCGAGGTCGAGGGTGATCTGGTCCCACACCTTCGGGTTTTCCAGGCAGCGGCGGCGCCAGCGGCCCAGGAGGTCCTCGGCCTCGGGGGTCTGGTTGAAGTAGAGCGTCGCGCTGTTGAAGAGCCACCCCTCGTGCTTGTGGACGGCGAAGTCGGCCGGGCACCCGGCCAGGTGCGTCGGCGGGCGGCGGATGATCGCGTCCGCGTCCACCCACAGCAGCGGCTTGCCGATGCGGGACCACGCCTCGGAGATGAAGCGGGCCTTGAACGAGCAGTTCTCCTCCCACGAGCCCAGCGGGGGGACGCCGATGATCTCGTGCTTCAGGCCCAGCTCGCGGCAGGAGGCGATGAGGTTCCGCGCCTCCTGCTCATACGGCGTGCCGGCGGTGTAGAACGAGACGATGACGGGCAGTTCGGCGCCGGGGGGTGCGGCGGGGAGCGGCTCGTTGCCGGCGCACCAGAGGTGCGCGGTGGGGTAGTCGGGGCAGGAGCCGATGCACCCCCACTGCGCCAGCCCGCAGGAGAGCTTGGCCTGGTCGTACCACGGGCGCTGGGCGTCGTGGAGGAAGACGACGCCGCCGGGCTTCAGAAGTTCGCGGGCGCGGGCGAGGCAGCTTCCGCGGGCGTAGCCGTCCACGAGGATGACGTCGAAGGGGCCGTCGGCGTCCGCGGCGTGGATGTACTTCCGGAGCGGGCGCGGGTCCTCCTCCTCGTCCGTGGCGTTGCGCCCCAGCGGGCCCTCGGCGGGGACGAGGCGGAGGGTGAGCCGGTCGCTCTCCCCGATCACCCCGGCGACCTGGTGGTGCCAGGCGGGGTCGTGCTCGATGCTCAGCAGGGTCGCGCCGGGGGGGAGGTTGTCGGCGAAGTAGGACGTCGAGCCGCCGGAGCCCCATTCGAGCATGCGCCCGCCGGGGGGGAGGGCGTCGAGGATGGCGTCGCGGTGGACGCGGCCCATGATGCAGCGCATCCGCTCGCGCCGGCGCGGGGCCCGGGAGGCGGGCGCGGGGAGCGGATGGACGGGGGCGTGGTCCCGGATGGGGCTGGCGTGCGGGACCTTGGTGGAGAGCCGATGCATGGTCGCGGCGTGGGTGGTCATGGAATGGCGGCCTCGGTGATGCGTGTGTGGTGCTGCGGCGCCGGCTCGCCGTACCGGCCGTAGACGGGGATGACGCGGACGCCGGCTCTCCTCAGCGGCTCGCAGCGGCGCCACATCGCCTCTTCCCACGCGTCGCTGGAAAGAAGGACGGCGTCCGGGGCGAGCCGGTCGATCGCGCGATCAAAGGGGACGACGGGGAGGCCCAGGAGCGTCGCGCCGCCATCGGGGGACGCGGCGTCGTCGATGATGCCGACGATGGGCAGGCCCATGCCGAACAGGTCGCGGGCGCGGTGGGTGTGCTGGCCGGCGCCGAAGACGGCGATGCGGCGGCGCCCGTCGGCGACGGCCGCGGCCAGCAGACGGTGAAGCCGCAGGGCCAGCGGGGAGGGCCCGGTCCGCAGGTGGGGCGAGGCGACCACGGCGAGGCCGCGGCGGCGCCACGACTCGACCTTGGCAGGATCGGGGCGGCGGCCGTGCTCGGTGCGGACCACGACGGCGTCGCAGCCGGGGGCGGGACGGTCCAGCGCGACGGTGCGGAAGCCCGCGCCCGCGAGGCGGGCGCGGATCCAGGCCTCCTCGCCGGCGGGGTCCTCGGCCCAGTCGCGCCCCCACTCGGTGGCGGGGTGGGCGTTCAGCCCGCGATCGGAGGGGGTGAGGTCGGCGCCGCGGGCCAGGACGGCGGAGAGGAAGCCGGACGCGAGGGGGGTCGGCCGGAGGTGGGCCACGGGCCGGCTCGCGGCGGCATCGGCGAGCCAGCGGTGCGCGGATGCATCGAGCGCGAGCGCGCCGTCCCAGCGGTCGAACCGGTCGAGGAGGGCGCGGACGGCCTCGCCATCGCCCGCGACCACAGGGACGACGCGGGCGTGAGCGTCGGCGCGGAGGAGCTCCGCGGCCATCAGGCAGAGGTCGTCCGCCTGCGCGAGGACCACCGACGGGCCCAGCCGCTCCAGGGCGGCGCGGACCGTCTCGACGATCCGCCAGGTGTCGGCCAGGGGATCAACGACGCAGGCGTGCGTGCGGCCGTCGGCGCAGAGGTCGTTCCGGTACGGGTCCCACGGGTCGGGCTGGGTGATGACGGCGAGGGTGTGGACGTCGAAGGCCGACGCGTGCTCGCGGGCCAGCCGCTGAACGCGCAGGAGCAGATCGCCGGCGGTCGCGCCGTCATGATGCACGCAGGCGACGATGCGCGGCCGGTCTGCCGACGCCGACGGCAGGGGCGGCGGGAGGCGTTCGACACAGGGGAGCCTGACGGCGTGCTGCGCCCGGCGCGGACGCTCGAGCTGCTCGGCGATGAGCGCGGCGAGGGCGTCGGCGGGGGCAGGGTCGCTCTGGTGGAGCTGGGCGAGGGAGGCGCGGTGGCGATCCCACTCCGCGGCCCCGGGAGCCAGCACGCGCTCGATCAGCTCGGCGGCGTCGGCGACGGGGATGGAGGCGGGGTCGAGGCCGGTGGCGAGATCGATCCGGGGGACCTCGCCGCCGCGCCAGACCCAGACCGCGGGCTGCCAGCAGGGGGTGGGGTGCGGGTGGAGCAGCGCGGCGGGGCGACCGGCGAGCATGGCCTCGACCAGGAGCGTCGAGGGCGTGGTGATAACGGCCGCGGCCTGAGCGAGCGCCTCACGCAGAGGAACCGGAGGCGAGTTATCGGACGGCAGGCCCAGGTCGCCCTCGAGCCCGCCGGTGAGCCGCCAGATGACCGGGACGCCGCGGGCCTCCAGGGCGGCCCGGAGGCGGGTGAGGGAGCGGACGAGCCGGGCACGCTCGTGGTCGCCGAAGCAGGGCTGGTTGGCGGTGGCGACGAGGACGGCGCCGGTGGTAGCCGGGGGAGGGGGGGGAGGGGAGGGGAGGAAGGCGGCGAGGCGGGGGAGGCCGGTGGCGACGGCGTGGTTGCCGAAGCCCTCGAGGAGCCGGCGGTCGGTCTCGCCGGCGCAGGCGATGACGTCAACGGGGGCGGGGCGGAGGAAGTCCGGGCCGGCGCGGGGGTTGAGGTAGGTGTTGCGGTACTCGACGATGCCGTCCATGACCAGGACGGTGGCGGCGCCGAGGCGGCGGGCCTGGCGCAGGGCGAAAAGAGAAAGGTAGGTGCGGGTGTCCTTGACGACGACGACGCGCGCGGTCTCCGGGAAGGGCTCGCCGACGTGGCGGAGGGTGTAGCGCATCACCCCCCCCGCCCCTCGCGCAGCAAGGGCCGCCTCGACGCCGGCGAAGTGGTCGGCGTCCCCGTCGTAGTTGACCAGGAGGATGCGGGCTGGTTCGTTGGGGTTGCGCACGCCGGAATCGAGCATCGGCCGCGGCGCGGCGGCGGGGCGACAAATGCGGCCCCAGCTCCGGCGCGGGGGGACCGGCAAGAACTGCGCGGCTTCCGGGGCGCGGCCACAGGCCGGTGGACGCGGGGCCTCAACTGATGCGGGGGGCCGATCGCGGCCGAATCAATGGAGCCATGATCGCGTACCCAGGGCACGAGGGCGCTGTCGGCGGCGCGCCGCTGGTCATCAGCCTCCCGCACGGGCTGGACCTCGGCGGCGTGACGACGTGGGCGGTGCGGCTGGCCAACGGGCTGGCGGCCCGCGGCCGCGCGGTGGCGCTGGTGGTCCACCCGCGGCTGGACTTCCAGCTCCCGGCGAAGGTCTCGCTGCACCCGTGCGTGGAGGTGATCGAGCCCAAGGGGTGGCCGCACATGCACGGAGTCAACGGCGACCTCTCGCCGTTCATCCCGGTCTACCGCGACGTCGTGCGGCGCCTGTCGGAGGCGGCCTCGTCGCCGGTGGTGGTGAGCCCGAACATCCTGGGGGACTCGTACGGGATCGGGGCGGCCCTGTGCCTGTCGGACCCGGAGATCACCCGGGTGATCGGCTGGCAGCACACGGACTCGGCGTACGACACCTGCCTGCTGCAGCGGTACGAGCGGGTGATCGCGCGATACATCGCGATCAACCGGGAGTACGCGGCGGCGCTGGGGCCGCGGCTGCCGGGGCGGGAGGGGGACATCACGACGATCCCGCACGGCGTAGAGGCCCCGATCGAGCCGCCGGTGCGCGAGCCGCGGGGAGAGGCGGGGAAGCGGCGGCCGCTGCGGCTGATCTACACGGGGCGGATCGAGCACCAGCAGAAGCGGGTGACGGCGTACCCCGCGCTGTCGCGCGAGCTGGAGCGGCGGGGGATCGACCACGAGCTGCTGCTGATCGGGGACGGGCCGGCGGCGCGGGAGCTGGACGGGCTGATCAAGGGGACGCCGCGGGTGCGTCGGATGGGGCTGATGAGCGCGGACGACATCACGCCGTGGCTCGACCGGGCGGACGCGTTCGTGCTGGCGTCGCGGTTCGAGGGGCTGTGCATCAGCCGGATCGAGGCGATGGCGCGCGGGTGCGTGCCGATCGTGACGGTGGCCAACTCCGGCGCGGGGGAGGGGATCGAGGACGGGATCAGCGGGTTCTACGCGGACGCCCAGCCGGAGGACGACGACGAGAAAACGGCGTCGTCGCTGGCGGACGCGGTGGAGCGGTACCTCGCGGCGGATGCGGACCGGGCCTCCGCCGCGGCGTGGCGGGCGGCGCGGGACCGATTCGGGCTCGAGCGGCACCTGGACGCGGTGGCCGCGCTGCTGGACGACGCCGCGGCGAGCCCGTCGCGGGCGTGGCCGGCGTCGTGGCCGTGCGCGTTCACGGCCAGCGCGGGGCTGGGGTGGGCATCGGGGAGCACGCCGCCGGGGGGCGTGGAGCAGATGCGGGCGCTGCTGGAGTCGCTGGCGGACCGGCGGGTGGTGCTGCACGGGGCGGGGAGGCACACGGTGGACATGGCCCCCGTGCTGGCGATGAGCCGGGCGCGGATCATGGCGGTGTGCGACGACGACCAGGGGCGGTGGGGGACGACATTGCTGGGGTGGCCCGTGCTGGGCCCGGCGGAGGCGGCCAAGACCGGGGCGACGGACGTGGTCATCTCGTCGTGGATGCACGCGCAGGCGATCTGGAAGCGGCGGGGGGTGTACGAGAGCCAGGGGCTGCGGGTGCACAAGATCTACGGGTGAGGCATTCCCCCGGGCGCCGCGGCCGGGCGCTCCGCCCGGCCGCGCTTGATCGCTGCCGGATGACAGGAACACGGGCGGGCGAGGACGCCCGCCGTGGCACCCGGCGCGGGTTCCCTACCATTGGGCCCTATGCCTACCGAAGCCTTCGACCCCGTCGCCCTCCTCGCCGACCGGTTCCGGGCCGCGATCGCCGCGGCGTTCCCGGACCTCGGGCCTGATGTCGATCCGCTGATCTCGCCGAGCCGCAACCCGCAGTTCGGGGACTTCCAGTCCAACGCCGCGATGGGACTGGGCAAGCAGGTCGGCCGACCGCCGCGGGACGTGGCCAAGGAGATCGTCGCGCGGGTGGACCTGGGGGACATCGCCGAGCCGCTGACGGAGGCCTCCATCGCGGGCCCGGGGTTCATCAACATCCGCCTGCGCCCGGAGGCGCTCGCGGGGCTGCTGGCGCAGATGCAGGCGGGGGAACTCGGACTGGCGCGGCCGGAGGCGCCCGCGGGGACGGTGGTGGTGGACCTGTGCGGGGTGAACCTCGCCAAGCAGATGCACGTGGGGCACCTGCGGTCGATCATCATCGGCGACGCCATCGCGCGGACGCTGGACCGGCTCGGGTACCGGGTGATCCGGCAGAACCACGTGGGGGACTGGGGGCTGCCGATCGCGATGGTGACGCGGAAGCTGATGGACGAGGCCGCGGCGGGGCGGGTGGACCCGGCGGGGTTGACGCTCGACCGGCTCGAGCAGCTCTACCGGCGGGCGCAGGCGGAGTGCGACGCGGACCACGCCGGGCTCGCGGCGGCGCTGAAGTCCGGCCACCCCAAGGCGATCGCGGAGCTTCAGGAGCAGGTCGGCGGGGCGAACGAGGAGCTCGCCAAGGCGAAGGTCACGCTGGTGAAGCTGCAGACGGGCGACCCGGAGACGGTCGCGGTGTGGCGGCGGATCGCGGACGTGACGATGAACGAGTGCCTGGCGACGTGCGCGCGGCTGCACGCGGACATCGACGCGGGCGACTCCGCGGGGGAGTCGAGCTACGCGGACGAGCTGCAGGGGCTGGTGGACGACCTGGTGAAGCGGGGCATCGCGGAGGAGTCCGAAGGGGCGCTGGTCGTGCGCGTCGAGGGGATCGAGGAGCCCGTGCTGATCCGCAAGAGCGAGCGGGGCGGCGGCGGGTTCCTCTACGCGACCACCGACCTGGCGGCGATCCGGCGGCGGGTGCGGACGATGGGGGCCCAGCGCGTGATCTACTGCGTGGATGCGCGGCAGAGCCTGCACTTCCGCCAGGTCTTCGGCGCCGCGGCCAAGGCGGGGTACAACCGGCTCCCGGAGAGGCTCGGGGACTACACCATCACCCCGGAGGACTACAAGCGTCCGGCCGCGAGCCTGGAGCACGCGGCCTTCGGCACGGTCCTGGGTGAGGACGGCCGGCCGTTCAAGACGCGCTCCGGGGAGAACGTCAAGCTCTCGGACCTGATCGACGAGGCCGTCGAGCGGGCGGAGCGGGCCGTCGCGGAGAAGAACCCCGACCTCTCGGGGGACGAGCGGCGCCGCGCGGCCGAGGTGATCGGCGTCGCGGCGATCAAGTACGCCGACCTCTCCAGCGACCGGGCGCGGGACTACGTCTTCAGCTTCGACCGGATGCTCGCCTTCGAGGGGAACACCGGGCCGTACCTGCTCTACGCGCTGGTGCGGATCCGCAGCATCTTCCGGGAGGCGGCGGAGCGGTTCGGCCCGGACATCGGCGCCGCGGTGGACGCCTCGCCATTCTCCATCGCCACCCCCCAGGAGAAGGGGCTGGCGCTGACGCTGCTGCGCTACCCCAGCGCGGTCCGCGGGGTCGCGGCGGCGCTGGAGCCGCACCGGCTCTGCCAGTACCTCTACGACCTCGCGGGGGCGTACAGCGTCTTCTACACGAACTGCCCCGTGCTGCGGGCCCCCGACGAGGCGACGCGGCTGGGGCGGCTGCGGCTGTGCCGGCTCACCGAGCGGGTGCTCGCCGACGGGCTGGGGCTGCTGGGGATCGAGCAGCTCGAGCGGATGTAAGCCGGCGCTGTATGCGGTACCTGTGCATCGATCTCGGCGACAAGCGGACCGGCCTGGCCGTCGCCGACAGCGCGATGCGGATCGTCTCGCCCCTGGACGTGATCGAGACCCCCATCGCCGCCGAAGGGGGCGAGCTGCTGCTGCGCCGAATCGTCCGCGCCGTCGAGGACCAGTTCGGCGCGGGGGGCCGCTCGCCGGGGGAGCTGGTCGTCGGGCTGCCGCTGAACATGGACGGGACGGAGGGGCCGCGGGCCAAGAGCGTCCGGGCCTTCGCGGCCAGGATCGCGGAGCGCACCGGGCGGGTGGTCCACTTCCACGATGAGCGCCTGAGCACCGCGGAGGCGGACTGGTCGATGGCCCGCTCCGGGCTGACCCGGGGGCAGAAGAAGGCCAAGCGCGATGCCCTGGCGGCCGCGGCGATCCTGCGGGATTTCCTGGCGGCCCGGGCGGGGGAGACCGCCCCCGGGGAGCCGCCGCAGGGGGGAGATGTTGGGGGCGACGGGTACGATGAACCCGCCTGAATACCGATCGGGGCAAACCCGAATAACGTCGGGGGAGCGGCCGTTTGCCTTGATGACGGTTGGTCGGCCCGGCGCGAACGGGGGCGGGGGGCGGAGCACGACATGACCAGAAGCACCCGTGCACTCACCATCGCGGCGCTCGCCGGGCTCGGCGCGGCGGCCCCGTCGCTCGGCCAGGATCAGCCCGCACGCCCGGCCGCGGCGCCACCCCCGGCCCCCCCCGCGGCTCGGAGCATCGAGCCGGTGCGGATCGAGACCGCCGACGACCTGCTGCGCGCCCTGGAGACGGCGGACGCGGGGCTGGAGACGCTGACGGCCGACATCCGCTACACGCGCGACTTCGGGGCCATCGAGGGGGGCGAGCGGCAGGTGTGGGAGGGGGACCTGTTCTTCGACGCCTCGCTGGAGACGGCCGGCCCGCCGCGCCGGGGCTTCGCCGTCGTCTTCGAGAAGAGCTTCGTCAACAACCAGGAGCGCAACGAGGAGCGGGCGTTCATCTTCGACGGCGAGTGGCTGGTGGAGAAGATCCCCGCGGAGAAGCAGATGATCCGCCGGCGCGTGGTGCCGCCGGGGGAGGTGGCCGACCCGCTCAAGATCGGGGAGGGGCCGTTCCCGATCCCGATCGGGCAGCGGCGCGAGGACATCCTGCGCCGGTTCACTGTCGAGCTGCGCCCGGCGGCGGCGGGGCTGGAGGGGGAGGAGTCGGACCAGCGGTTCGTCGCCGGGACGTACCAGCTGCGTCTGGTGCCGCGAGAGGGGACGGACGAGTCGCGGGAGTTCCGAGAAGTGCTGCTGTGGTACCGGGCGAGCGACCTGATGCCGCGGATGGCCCGGACGGTCAACGCGGACGAGGGGCGGACGGAGGTGAAGCTGATCAACCACAAGCAGAACCAGCCGATCCCCGGCGGCGTCTTTGATACAGCCCCACCCCCGCGGAGCGCGGGTTGGGATGTGCAGACGCAGGAGTGGCGGGGCGAGGACGATAACCGTCGGTAGCGGGGCGCCGCGGAGTGGCGAGGGGCGTGTCGGCACGCGCCGCTCGGAACTGGCGGCGCGTGGGAGGCGAAGGGGCGCTTGGAGACGACCGTGACCGGCGCGACCACGAGCACGAGCACGACGAGCGTCAGGATGACGACGATGACGATGTTGAACCGTCGGCGGTGGCGGGGCCCCGCCTCGGCCGCGCTGCTCGCGCTCCTGGCGGGGCTCTCGATCGGCATGCCGGGCGCCGCGTGGGCCCGGCCGCAAGGCGCTGGCGAGCCCGAGCAGCAGCAGCAGCAGCCAGAGCAGCAGAACCAGCCGCACCCCGTGGCGGAGCCCCCGGGCGCGGCGGGTGAGGGCGCGGCCGAGGCGGTGGCGCCGCCGGACGCGGACTCGCCCGCCCGCGCCCGGAGGGTCAGGCCGGCGGATGCGCCGGAGCTCTCGGCGGCGGTGCGGCGGCTTGTCGCCGCGGAGTACCTCACGCCGGAGGAGCGGTCGGAGCTGCGCGTCTTCCACGGGATCTGGGAGGACGGCGACCTCGACTCGCCGGCGCGGATGGCCCGCGCCGCGCTGCTCGTCGGCTCGTACGACGACCCGTCGCTGAGCTCGCCCGAGGCCGACCCCCTCGACCGCGCCGAGGCCGCGCTGCTCCGCGGCGAGGCCCGGGCCGCGGCGGACCTGGCGGCCGGCCGCGCCGACGCCCGCGCCGTCCGCATCCGCGTCGAGGCGCTCGAGGCGCTCGGCGAGCGCGACGAGGCCGTGGCGGCCGCCCAGCCGCTGATCGAGTCCCTCGCCGGGAACGCGCTCAAGGACCCACAGGACCGTGTGGAGGCGGTGCGGGCGCTGGCGATCCGCGTCCGGCTCGCCGGGCCGGTGGGCGGGGGCGTGGCGGGGGACTTCCACTCGATGATGGCGATGCTCGCGGCCGTCCGCGAGGGGGCCGACCGCCTCTACTGGCCCGCCGTGCTCATGGAGGCGGAGCTGCTGCTGGACCGCGACAACCCGGCCGAGGCGCAGGCCGCGCTGGCGCAGGTGCTGTCGCTGAACCCCTCGTGCGCCCGCGCGTGGTACCTGATGGGTCGCATGGCCGTCAACAGCTTCAACTTCGACGCGGCCGACCAGATCGCGGCGCGGCTGGAGGCGCTGGGCGAGGGCCTCGCCGCGGGCCCCTCGCCGATGGCCGCGGCCCTGCGGGCCAGGGCGCAGCTGAGGCTCCAGGAGGGGGAGCCGGCCGCGGCCGCGCTGGACGAGGCGCTGCGCGCCTACCCGGAGCACCGGGAGCTGCTGGCGCTGCGGGCGGCGGCGCAGGCGGTGCGGTTCGACTTCGAGGAGGCCGAGCGGCTGGCCGCGGCGTTCGACGCCGCGAGCCCCGGCTCGCCCGACGTGCTCTTCGAGATCGGCCGCGCGCTGAGCGAGGCGAGGCAGTACGACGCCGCCGCGGAGTACCTCCGCCGCGCCCACGAGCGGCTGCCGACGTGGCCCGCGCCGGTGATCGAGCTGGGGCTGCTGCAGATCCAGGCCGGCCGCGACAGCGAGGCCCTCTCCGCCCTGCGGACCGCCACGCAGCTTGACCCGTTCAACGTCCGCGCGGCCAACAGCTTCCGGCTGATCACCGAGCTGGTCGGATACGACACGCTCGAGAGCGAGCACTTCGTCGTCCGCTACAAGCCCGGCCCCGAGGGGCCCGGCACGGGCGCCGACGCCGCGCTCGCCCGCGAGATGCTCCCCGTGCTCGAGCGGATCCACGCCGTCGTCGCCGGCGACGGCCCCGGCGGGATCGACCACGAGCCGCCGGTGAAGACGACGGTGGACCTGATGCCCAACCACCGCTGGTTCGGCGTCCGCATCGCGGGGATGCCGGCCATCCACACCATCGCGGCCAGCACCGGGCCGGTGATCGCCATGGAGGCGCCGCGCGACGGGGCGCAGCACCTGGGGACGTACGACTGGGCCCGCGTCGTCCGCCACGAGTACGTGCACACCGTCAGCCTGAGCCGGACGAACAACCGCATCCCCCACTGGTTCACCGAGGCCGCGGCGGTGTACCTGGAGCAGGCCCCGCGCGACTTCTCCACGGCGAGGCTGCTCGCCTCGGCGCTGGAGAACGACGCCCTCTTCGACTTCGTGAAGATCAACATCTCCTTCGTCCGGCCCGAGAAGCCGAGCGACCGCTCGCAGGCGTACGCCCAGGGGCACTGGATGTACGAGTACATGATCGAGCGCTTCGGGCGCGAGGCGCCGCTGCGGCTGATGGACCTGTACGCCCAGGGGGTGCGCGAGGAGTCGGCCTTCAACCAGGTCCTGGGCATGGGACGCGACGAGTTCTTCGCGCAGTTCAAGGGGTGGGCGCGCCAGCAGGTGGTCTCGTGGGGGCTCGCGCTCCCCGAGGGCGTGCCGACGGTCAAGGACCTGCTCCGGGCCGAGGCGAAGGCCAGGCCCCGCGAGCCCGGCGTCGTCGAGGTCCCCTCGCCGATGACCTTCACCGGCCGGCGCGGCCCGCGCCAGGCCGGCGGCGGGGGCGGCAGCGGCGACGAGGCCCTCCCCGCCATCACCATCGAGATGGTGGACCGCTGGCTCCAGGAGCACCCGCGGCACCCGGACCTGCTCGAACTGGCGGTGGACCTGCGGATCCGCGACCACGGCGGCGAGGCGACGCCGGAGATGGCCCCGCTGCTGGAGCGCTACGCCGCGGCCAGGCCGGTGGACCCGATGCCGCACCGGCGGCTGGCGCAGCTGTACCTCTCCGGGCGGGTCGAGGGGAAGGGGCCGGAGGCGGCGATCCCGCACCTGGAGTACCTGGACGCGCGCGAGCAGAAGACCCCCGCCTACGCGCAGGAGATCGCCCGCCGCTACGCCGCGATGGGGGACTGGGACCGCGCCGGCGCGTTCGCGGAGCGGGCGACGCAGATCGCCCCCTACAGCGGGGAGATGCGCGAGCTGGCCGCGGCGGTGGCGATCAAGCGCGGCGACCTCGACGGGGCCGAGCGGCACCTGTGGGCCCTGACGCAGATCGAGCCCGACCGCCCCACGCACCAGGACCGTCTCGCCGCGCTCAGGAAGATGCGCGGGAGCCGCGACTGACCCCC
>JBIQJK010000216.1:0-3900 GCA_044507535.1 Planctomycetaceae bacterium
ACCACCACAGAACCGTGTGCGATGCGGCCCCACCGCGCCGCATGGAGCCGTGGTGTGCACCGAAGACGCGTCGTCCTCGATCTCTCCCCGTCCCGGCTGGAGCTCGCCCTGATCTCCGGCCGCGGCGTCATTCTCGCCGCGCGCGCCCACCCCCTCGCCGACGACCCCCTCGACGACCTCGCCGCCTCCCTCGAGGCCCTCCGCCCCGTCCTCCACACCTGGGCCCGCGACCTCAACCTCCGCGGCCTCCCCGCCACCCTCCTCTACACCTCCCCCGACGCCCACGCCGGCGTCATCTCCCTCCCCGCCGCCATCTCCCGCCGCGACGCCCTCCAGGCGGCCCATCTCGCCCTCGCCGACGCCGTCTCCTTCCCACTCGAGCTCAACCCCCACGCCGTCGTCCCCCTCGCCGCGCCCGCCGCCGACGGCCATCTCCGCCTCCTCGGCCTCGCCGACACCGACGCCTCCGTCTCCGCCGTCTATGACGCCGCCGCCGGCGCGGGCCTCCGCGTCGAGGCCGTCGTCCCCGTCGCCGCGGCCTACATCCGCTCCACCCTCCGCGCCGCCGCCGCCATCGCCGGCGACTCCTCCGCCGCCTCCACCACCCTCCCCCTCCACGTCGGCGAGCACGGCTCCGTCCTCGCCGCTGTCGCCGCCGGCCGACTCCGCTTCGTCCGAAACTTCGCCGTCGGCGTCAACTCCTTCGTGGACGCCCTGCGCCGGCCCATCACCCCCCGCCAGCCCGGGCGCCCCCCGATCCACCTCGGCCGCGTCGATGCCCGCGGCATCCTCTTCGCCTCCGGCGTCCCGCGCCGCGAGGACCTCGTGGACCCCGACCGCGGCGTCGACGGCGCGGCCCTCCTCCCCCTCCTCCAGCCCGTCCTCCAGCGCTGCGCCGTCGAGATCAAGCAGTCCCTCCGCTTCGGCCTCGACGAGCACGAGCGGGCCGACGTCTCCCTCCGTATCCTCGGCCTCGGCCGCGACCTGCCGCGCCTCGGCGAGGCCATCGTGGACCTCCACGGCCCGCCCCTGTGCTCCACCCCCGAGCCCGCACCGCACGACCCCGCCGCGTTCCAGGTCAGCGGCGCAACCGCCGCCCTCCTGCACGCCGGCCCCTTGAGCCCGGCCCTCCTCCCGCGCCGCATCCAGTCCGAGCGCACCGCCCGCTCCATCGGCCGCGCCCTGTGGGCCGGCGTCGCCGCCGCGGGCCTGCTCATCGCCGCCGACGGCGCGCTGACGCACCTGGCCCTCACAAGGCCGAGATGTCCCGCGCCCCCGCCACCGCCCCCGCCCACGACCACACCGCCCTCCGCGCCTACGACGACGCCGTCAGCGCCGCCACCGCCGTCCGCGCCGCACGCGCCCGCATCTCCGCCACCCTCGGCGGCCACGCCGATTGGTCCGCCCTCCTCACCACCCTCGCCCGCATCACGCCCCCCGACATCCGCCTCCGCAGCATCGACCTCACCGATGAGCCCGGCGAAACCCCGCGCTGCCGCCTCCGCGCCGCGGCCTCGTCCGCCGACGGCCTCCCCCCCGCAGCCGCAATCAAGCGCTACCTCGACGCCCTCGGAGAGGTCCCCCTCGTCAGCGCCGCCCGCCTCGGCGCCAGCGGCCGCGCCGTCGTCGATGGCGAGAACGTCCACGAGTTCGAGCTCTACTGCGACCTCGTCCCCCTCCCCGCGTCCCACGCCGTCGCGAGCGTGCCGACCCCGCAGGAGCCCGGGCCATGACCCCCTCTTCCCCTCCATCTCCAACCTCCCGCGCCGCCCCCTTCATCATCGCCGCGGCCATCCTCGCCGGCGGCCACATGATGCTCGTTGACCCCGCCAAGCGCCGCCTCGCCCAGGCCCGCGCTGAGGCCGCGAAGCTCGACGCCGACGACGCCCGCCTCAGCGTCATCCAGTCCGCTCTCCCCGCCATCACCGCCGCCGCCCCGCGCCAGGCCCCCGAGGTCCCCGCGCTCCGCCTCACCGCCATCCTCGACAACCGCACCGGCGGCATGGCCGCGATCGACGGCCGCATCCTCCGCCCCGGCGACGAGGCCGCCCCCGGCTGGCGCCTCCTGAGCATCGACGCCGCCAACAACCGCATCGTCATCGCCGACGACCGCGGCCACACCGCCACAATCGAGCTCTCCCCCCGCGGCGCGGGCTTCTAGCCCGAGCCCTCTACCTCTCCCTCAACTCCCAGCCTCGCCCGCCCCCATTTCCACATTCTTCTGGGCCGCCCCTCGCGCCCCGTGCGCTAGCACATCAGCCGCGCCAGGCTCTCCGCATCGAGCTCCCGGTCGAACGCCATCCCCACCCGGTGGATCCGCCCGACCACCGCCTCGCTCCACCGCACCGCCCCAGGCGCCTGCACCCGCCGCCCCGACTCCGTCACGAACTGCACCGTGCACCGCGTCCCCACCGGCAGCGCGGACCCGCTCAGGAACGACACGCCCCCCGCGCTCAGGTCCCGCGGGTACGTCAGCAGCGACGTCGTGCTCCCGTCAGCGTGCGACACCAGGATCGTCAGCCCCGCCCCCGCGTACACCCCCCGCGGGTGCTCGCGCCGGCACGCGACCGCCGCACCGAGTTTCGCCTCGCCCCGCTCCGGCATGGCCGAGCCTCCGCGTCCCCTCATCCCGCCTCCGGCGCAGCATCGGCTCCCCCGCCGCCCCCCTTTGGCCCGCTCCGCCCCCGCGCTCTGCCGACCCCCTCCTCACCCCTACGACCCGCCCACCGCCGCGAGATAGTCCGAATACCTCGTCGTGTACCCCCGCGTCGTCACCTCGTCCACGTCCAGCTCCAGCCGCGGCAGCTTCGCCCGCGTGTACGGCGCATCGTGCATTCTCAACGTCTGCGCCATGATCCGGTGCGCCAGCGCGGGGTCCGTGTCCGAGTTCCAGAACAGGAACTCGCGCACGCCCCCGCGGATCAGGTGCGCCATCAGCTCCCGCCACAGCCAGATGTTCCGCCCGTCGTACCCGTCGGGCGCCCCGTCCCGCCAGTAGAACCGCGCCGAGCTCACCCACGGGATCACCTCCCCATCGTCCCGCGCCAGGCACGACCGCACCGTGTTCAGCACGTGCAGGAACCGGCACCACGCCGGCTCGTGCGGCGTCCCCTTGCACACCGCCCCACGCTCCGACAGGTACGCCGAGGGCGACGACACCGTGTCCACCGCCGCCGCCGCCATCTCCCACCCATTCCCGTGCTCCACCCGGAACGTCGGCCGCACGCACTCCCAGTTCGAGATCCGGAACGGCTGCCGCCCCTGCCCGTCCAGGAACAGCCCCGAGTCGATGAACACCCGCCGGATCGCGTCCCGCAGGATCGTCTGCGCGTACCGGTTGAAGACCTCCGTCGCCCGCCTCCCCTCCGGCGTCCACGGGTCGAAGTCCGCCGGCTTCAGACGCCGGACCTCCTCCGGCATCCGCGCCACCGCCCGCTCGCTCGCGTACACCCGCGCGAGCGCCCGCCGCCAGCTCTCCCCGCTCCACTCGTCCGCGATCTGCCACACCGCCACCCCGTCCTCCACGTCCGACGCCACCAGGTCCAGCGTCACCCCGCGCATCCGCAGCTCCCGCGCCAGCGGCGTCAGCCACCGGATGCTCGGCCCCACGTCGATCCCGTTCTCGAAGATCCGCACCGGGTCCAGCTCCCCCCGCCCCCGCAGCTCCGGGATCCGCCTCCGGATCTGCTTGCTCAGCAGCCAGAACGGCAGCAGCGCCCGCTCCCCCTCCCGCCGCGCCGCCAGCTCCGCCGCCGCCCGCCGCCCCTGCTCCTCCGCCTCCTCGTCGTGGTACATGTTCACCACGACGAACGGCACGATCCCCGGCTCCGCCGCCCCGTGCCGCCTCGACCACTCGTACGCCCGCAGCTACCTCGTCAGCAAGGGGGCCAAGGCCGACCC
>JBIQJK010000003.1:0-112465 GCA_044507535.1 Planctomycetaceae bacterium
GAGGGGCTGTGGCGGGGGGGCGGGGCGCGGGCCCTCGGTGACGCAGCCGAGGGCGGCGAGCGCGATGGCCGCGGCGGGGAGGGCAGCGAAGAGGGATCGGCGGCGTCGGGGAGTCATGGGGCGGCGCGTGGGGTCAGCGGGGGCGGAGGCTCACCGGGGAGGGGGAGTCGTCGTGGGGATCGTTGGCCGGGTTGGGGGCGGCGGTGGGCGAGGGGTCTTCCTCCGGGGGGAGGGCGAACGGGGAGCGGAGCGGGACCGGGAGGTCGGCGGGGGGATCGAGGTCGCGCATGGGGAGGGCCGTGCGGATGCGGTCGGGCTGGGACATGCGGCCGAGCTCCTCCTCGGTGAGGCGGCGGATGGCCTCGCGGGCCTCGTCCTGGCCGGAGCGGATGACGCGCGGGGTGAGGATGACCAGCAGCTCGGTCTTGACCTGGCTGACCTGCTCGGAGCGGAAGACGCCGCCGACGACGGGGATGTCGCCCAGGAGTGGGATCTTGGACTTGCGCTCGTCGTCGCGGGTCTGGAAGAGGCCGCCGATGAGGATGGTCTCGCCGTCGCGGACGGAGATCTGGGTGGTGATGGTGCGGATGTCGATGACGGGGGCCTGGAAGTCCTCGCTGATCTGGGTGGTGCGGGAGGAGAGGTTGGAGATCTCGGGCTCGACGACGAGGCTGAGGAAGCCGTCGTCGCTGATGGAGGGGGTGACGTTGAGGATGATGCCGATCTTGCGGCGCTCGACCTCGGAGCGGGTGTTGCCGTCGAAGAGCCGCTCGACGCCGGTGACGATGCCGATGTCCTCGCCGACCTCGATGCTGGCGGGGGTGTTGTTCTTGACGAGGATCTGGGGGCGGGAGAGGACCTCGAGGCGGCCCTGGACCTCCAGGGCGCGGATGAGAAGCTCGAAGTCGGCGGAGGAGAGGGCGATGTTGGGGACGCCGAGCTGGGCGGAGACGCCGGCGCCGGCGGCGAGGGAGGCGATGCGGTAGTCGTCGCCGCCGAAGGGGCCGACGCTGACGTCCACGCCCCAGTTGCGGGAGGAGTCGAGGGTGACCTCGGCGAGGAGGACCTGGATGAGGACCTGCGGGGGCGTGGCGTCGAGCTCCTTGACGATCTTGTCGATCGACTCGCGGTAGCGCGGGGAGACGCCGACGATGAGGCGGTTGCTCTTCTCGTCGCCCTGGACGGTGACCTCGCGCTCGAGCAGGCGCAGGAGGGAGCCGGCGCGGTCGGCGCCGAGGGTCTGGCGGACGGTGTCGGCCTCGCTCTTGAAGTAGTCGCGCATGGTGGCGGCGACCTCGACGGCCTTGGTGTTGCGGAGGGTGTAGATGAGCTGCTCGCGCTCGTTGGCCTCGACGGCGTCGAGGTCGAGGACGACCTTGCGGACCTCCTCGAGGTACTCGGCGGTGGCGGAGACCAGGAGGGAGTTGGTGCGGGGGTCGATGGTGATGGCGAGCTGCTGGCGGACGTCGTTGACGGGGTAGAGGCTGGTGGGGGCGGCGATGTCCGCGGCGGCGGCGTCGCCCTGCTGGAGCTGGCGGTCGGGGACGAGGACGAAGGTGTCGCCCTGCTGGTTGAGGTTGAACAGGTCGCGGAGGACCTCGGCCATGGCGCGGGCGTCGGCGTTCTTGAGGCGGAAGATCTCGACGCTGCGGGCGCCGGCGACGGTGGTGTCGAGGTCGCTGATGAGCTCCTCGATGAGGACCATCATGCGCGCCGGGGCGACGACGACGACGGAGTTGGTGCGCTGCTCGGCGGTGAGGGTGACCTGCTCCTGGATGGCGCCGGAGATCTCGGCCTCGGTGGCGGGGCGGCCGGTGCGGCCCTGGATCTCGCCGGCCTGGGAGTCGCGGATGAAGCGGAGGATCTGGGCCTGGCGGGAGCCGGCGGGGCGGGCGCCGGCGATGGGGCGGCCGGCGAGGACGCTCTGGAGGAGGCGGACGGCCTCGACGGCGTCGGCGCGGCGGAGCTCGATGCGCTTGATCTCGGTGACGTTGGTGACGGGGGTGGATTCGAGGCGCTGGACGAGGTCGCGGATGGCCTGGACGTCGGCGGGGGCGCCGCGGACGACGAGGGCGTTGACGCGGCCGCTGGGGGTGACCTGAACGGCGGAGTTGCCGCGGCGGGCGTTCTCCTTGTCGATGTAGAGCTCGCGGAGGGCGGGGAGGAGGTCCTCGGCGCGGCCCGTGCTGCTGACGGGGACGACGTCCACGACCTCGCTGGCGGCGAGGGACTCGGCGCCGGTGGAGAGGGCGGCGACGAGGTCCCTCACCATCTGGAGGTTCTCGTCGCTGGCGACGACGAGGAGGGAGCTCGTGGCGGGCTCGGGGGTGACGGAGAAGGTGTCGCTGGCGGAGCGGACGGCGCCGGCGCGGGTGGCGGACTCGATGCGGTCGCGCATCAGCCGCTCGATCTTGGGGGCGAGGTCGGCGACGTTGCCGCCGGGGACGGGGACGATGTGCATGCCGACGGTGGGGGTGAGCGGGCTGCCGTCGAGGGTGGCCAGGAGCTTCTCGAAGATGAGGAAGGAGCGGGGGCTGGTGGAGACGATCAGGGCGTTGGTGCGGGCGTCGGCGGAGATGACCAGGTCGTCCTCGGGGCGGATGGCCTTGGCCTGGACCTGCTGGCGGAAGATCTCGCGGAGCATGGCCGCGACGCGGTCGGCGGCGGCGAAGCGGAGGGGGTAGACGCGGACGGTGTTGTCGGCCGCGGCGGCGGGGACGTCGAGCATTCGGACGAGCTCGGCGACGGCGGCGGTGTTGGCGTTGCTGCCCAGGACGATCAGGGCGTTGAGGTTGGCCTCGGGGAGGATGACGAGGCTGGAGAGGGGTGCGAAGGCGTCGGCCTCGATGCGGGAGGCGGGGTCGGCGGGGTCCTTGCCCTGCTGGAGGACGCGGATGCGGGCGACCTGGCGCTGGAGGGCGGCGGCCTCGGGGGAGCTGGGGAGGTTCTCGACGAGGACCTTGCGGAGGGTCTCGGCGAGGCGGGCGGCGTCGGCGTGCTTGAGGGGGATGACGGAGGGCTCGATCCAGCTGGCGGCGCCGTCGCCGTCGAGCTGGCGGACGAGGATCTCGACCAGCGCGACGGCCTCCTCGCGCCCGGCGACGACGAGGGCGTTGGTGCGCTCGTCCACGGCGACGGCGATCTGGCCGGCGAGGGCCTTGCCGACCTCGGTCTGGGGCTCGCCGCGGATGTTGGTGGCGGGGGTCTGGCGGAGGCGGTCGCCCTGGGCGAAGAGGTCCTTGATGACGTTGGCGGTGCGCTGGGCGGAGGCGTTGTCGAGGGGGAAGAAGCGGACGGTGACGGCGTCGCCGATGGGGAGGCGGTCCAGGACGCGGACGAGCTCGGCGAGGGCCTCGCAGTTGGGCTTGGCGGAGACGATGAGGATGGAGTTGGTCTGCGGCTCGGGGAGGATGCGGACGGGCCTGGAGAGGTCGAGGGCGAGGTCGCCCTGATCGACGCCGTCGCGCTGGATGCGCAGGCGGCGGACCTGCTCGACGAGGGATGCCGCGGGGGTGGTCAGGGCGTCGGCGGGGCGGGGCTTGATGAGGGCCTCCATGGCGGAGGCGACGGCCGGGGCCTGTGCGGTGCGGAGGCGGACGATGATCGCGTGCTGCTCGGCGAGCGCGGGGGCGGCGTCGAGCGAACGCACGAGCGCGACAACGGCCTGGCCGTCGGCGGGGTTGGCGACGACGGCCAGGGCGCGGCGGCTGGTGAGGGGGACGATGGTGACCGGCTCGGAGACGACGCCGGGGCGGTCGGCGGGGGCGGGGCGGGTCAGGCCCATCTGCTCGAGCTGCTGGCGGACCTGCTCGGGGGAGTTGTTCTCGACGTCGATGATGAAGATGGACTGACCGAGGCCGTTGACGGCGTCGGGGCGGGCGCCGGCCTCGGCCGCGGCGAGGGGGGCGGCGGCGTCGAGCTCCTCGGCGACCTTGCGGATCTGCTCGAAGAGCCGCTCGCTGCTGGCGACGACGACGGCGTTGGAGGCGCGGTCGATCTCGACGGCGAGCGTCTCGCCGGCCTGCTGGGCGACGGGGGTGAAGGTGGTGCGGAGGGTGGGGACGAGGCGGCCGGCGGGGATGTTGCCCAGGCGCAGGACGCGGACGGAGGCCAGGGCGCGGTCGCCCTCCTGCTGGAGGGTGTCGGCGAGGGCCTTGATCTGGGCGAACTGGGCGTCGTCGGCGCGGACGATGAGCGTGCGGCTCTTGTTGTCGCCGGCGATGAGGACGGAGCGGAGGCCGGCCTGGCGGTTGCTGCCGGGGGCGTTGTCGGTGAACATCTGGCGCAGGGCGGCGGCGACGTCGGTGGCGGCGCCGCTGCGCAGGGGGATGACGCGGGCCTCGGGGAGGCGGGCGAACTCGGGGACGTCGAGCTGCTCGATGACGGCGCGGAGCCGCTCCATCGTCTGGGGGACGGCGGAGATGACCAGGGCGTTGGTCAGCCGCTCGGCGACGACGGTGACGGTCTCCTCCGGGGGGACCAGGACGGTGGGGACGTCCGGGGAGCCGTCGGCGCGGCGGGGCTGCTGCTGGCTGCGGGAGCGCTGGCGGTCCAGCTCGGCTCGCAGCGGGGCGACGAAGGCCTCGGTGAGGGTGGCGGCGAGGCTGACGGCGTCGGCGTGGCGGAGGGGGACGATCTCCAGGCGGCGGGAGGTGTCGTACTGGTCGTTGTCGAGCTTCTCGAGCAGGGAGCGGATGCCCGGCCACTGGTCGGCCTCGGCGCTGATGACAAGGCTGCGGGAGAGGGGGTTGGCGATGATGGTGACGTTGCGGGCGCCGGGGGTGCTGGCCTCGGGGGCGTTGCGGCCGTAGAAGACGTCGAGGGCGAGGGCGGTGGCGGTGGCGTCGGCGAACTTCAGGGGGACGAACTCGGTGGTCCGCGTGAGGGTCGCGGGGACGTCGAGCTCGCGGATCATCTTCTGGAGGTCGTCGATCTGGTCGGCCGCGGCGGAGACCAGGAGGGTGTTGTCCTTGGTGGAGTAGCTGACGGCCGGGGAGGGCTCGCCGGGGGCGCTGGGGCGGGCGCGGAGCATCTCGCGGATGGTGGAGGAGAGCTGGTAGGCGTCGGCGCTTTCGAGCTTGATCCGGCGGAACTCGACGGGGCTGCGGGTGGGCTCCTGGTCGAGCTTGGCGATCTGCTCCATGACGATCTGGATCGCCTCGTCGGAGCCGGTGAGCAGGAGGGAGTTGGAGCGGCGGACGGGGGTGACGGCGACCTTGACGTTCTTGGGGAGGGCCTGGCGGAGGGAGGTGGCGACGTCGTCGGCGCGGGCGGAGGAGAGCGTCACGGTGACGATGCGGCTGTCCTCGGCGCTGGGGGGCGAGTCGAGCTGGCCGACGAGGGCCTCGACCTTCTCGAAGATCTCCTCTGGGGCGGAGACGATGAGGGAGTTGGTGGAGGGCTGGGGGGTGACGATGACCATCCCCTCGCGGGCGGCCTGGGAGCGGGGGAACTGCTCGCGCAGGGCCTGGGCGATCTCGCGGGCGTCGGCGTTGCGGAGCTGGAAGAGGCGGCGTGTGCGGCCCTCGCCCTCCTCGGGCTGGTCCATGGAGGCGAGCATCTGCTTGACCAGGGCCATCTCTTCCTCGGGGGCGGAGACGATGACGACGTTGCCGTCGCGCGAGCCGAGGGCGGAGACGCGGCTGGCCTCGCCGTCGGCGCGGGCCCTCTCCTGGAAGAAGCGCTGGAGGTTGGCGGCGACCTGGTCGGCGCGGGCGAAGCGGAGGGGGATGGACTCGAGGGCGGCGTCGGGCTGGGCCGCGGCGGCGTCGAACTGCTCGGCGTAGGCGGCGGCCTGCTCGAGGCGCTCGGCGCGGCCGATGAGGAAGACGGTGCGTGAGCGCGGGTCGGTCTCGGCGCGGACGCCGTCGGGGTCGGGGCCGCGCCAGCGGGGCCAGTCGGGGCTGGTCATCGCGCCCTGGATGGCGGAGGCGACGGTGCGCGGGTCGGCGTGCTTGAGGCGCACGGCGCGGACGGCGAGGGCGGCCCGCTCGGAGGCGGGGAGGTCGAGGCTCTGGACGAGGCGCTCGACGGTGGCGAACTGCTCCCCCTGGCCCATGAGGATGACGCTGTTGGAGCGGTCGTTGAACTCGACGACGAGGGTGTCCTGCTGCTCCTGCTGGCCGCGGCCGACGCCCCACCAGAAGCCCGGCGGGTAGATGAGCTCGGCGACGATGTTCTGCACCGCGTTTCGGATCTCGGTGGTGCGGGCGTGCTGGAGGGGGATGATGCGGAACTGGAGGTCTCGCGCGGCGGCGGGTGCGTCGAAGGTTTCGACGAGGGACTCGATCTGGCGGAAGTCCTCGTCCGAGGCGGAGACGACGAGCGTGGAGGTGCGGCGGTCGCCGACGACGGCGACCTGGCGGGTGCGGGGGCGCTGCCCGGGGCGGGACTGGGCGCGGGCGCGGTCCTCGAAGAACTGCTGGAGGGCGCGGGCGATGCTCTCGGCGTCGGCGCGCTGGAGCTTGATGGAGCGGACGGGGAGGCCGGCGGTCTCGGCCTTGTCCATCTCGGCGACGATCTCGCGGGCCTGGGCGATCTGCCCGGGCTCGGCGCGGATGACGAAGAGGCTCGAGTCGTCGGCGGCGGTGATGGTGATGCGGTCTCGCTTCGCGGGGTCGCGCCCGGCGAGGACGGTCTCGACGACCTGCTTGACGGAGGCGGGGCGGGCGACCTGGAGGGGGATGATGGCGACCTCGGTGCCGTCGTCCACCAGCGGGGCGTCGAGGGCCTTGAGGAGGGTCTCGACCTCGCGGAGCTGCGCCTCGGTGGCGGTGACGAGCAGGGAGTTGGTGCGGGCGTCGCTGGAGAAGTTGGCGCGGGGGATGTCGGCCGCGGCGGCGCCGAGGCCCTGGCGGGCGGCGTCGAAGGTGCTCTGGAGGGTGCGGGCGATGTCGGCGCCCTTGGCGTTGGCGAGTTCGTAGCGGCGGATGGCCATGCGGTCGGCGACCGGGGCCTGGTCGATCATCGCGATGAAGCGGTCCAGCAGCGGGAGGGCGTCGGCGGGGGCGGCGACGATGAGCGAGGCGCCGCCGGGGTCGGCGGTGACGCGGACGGCGTCGGGGTCGATGGTGGCGCGGCCGGACTCGCCGCCTGCGCCCTGGAGCGTGACGTCGAGGGTGCGGAGGCGGCGGGCCTGGCGAGAGCGGGGATCGGGGCTGAGCAGGTCGTTGACCGCGCGGATGGCCCGGGCGGAGGTGATGTTGCTCAGCGGGTAGATCTTGACGGTGAGGCTCGCGCTGGTGGCGGGGCGGGCGATGGCGGCGATGAGCTCCCCGAGGGGCTCGAAATCGGTGTCGTTGGCGGAGACGATCAGCGCGCCTCCGGCGGGGTCGGCGTCCACGGCGACGCGGCCGGTGAAGCCGCCGGGGTTGGTCGCGCTGCGCTGGCCGATCTGGCGGACGGTGGAGGAGACGACCTGCGCCATGGCGCGGGCGTCGGCGCTCTCGGGGAGGGTGATGATGCGGATGCGGCCGGGCTCGGCGGGCATCTGCCGCTCGAGCTCCGAGGCGAGGGCCGCGATGCGCTGGGCCATGCGCGAGGAGCCGAGGACGATCAGCGAGTTGGTCGCCGGGTCCACGGCGATGGTGACGGGGGCCTCGGCGGGCTCGCTCGCCGGCGCGGCGGGCGCGGGGGGGTCGTCGGGGAGGGTTGCGAGTGAGAGCGAGATCAGCGCGGCGTGGAGGCCGCCGGCGCTCCAGCCGGGGTGGAGGTCGTGGGGGCCGGGTTGTTGAAGGGGCCTCGCATCGCCGCTGCGGCGATCGGGGGCGCCCGCGGCGGGGGCCGCGGCCTCGGGGGCGGGCGGCGTCTGCGGGCGGGGCCTCAGGAGGTCCTCGGCGGAGATGACCTCGACGCGGACGTTGCCGCGCTGCTGGAGGAGGCGCTGGAGCGTCTCGGCCATGACGTGCGCATCGGCGCGGGAGCGATCGATGGGGATGAGGCGCAGGTCGCGGCTGGTGGTGAGCGTGGCGGCGTCGATGTCGCCGACGAGGGACTCGATGGTGCGGAGCTGGGCGTCGGTGGCGCGGATGATGAGGGAGTTGCTGCCGCGATCGACGCGGACGGTCGGGGCGACCTCGCCGGTGGACTTGTCGTCGAAGACGGCCTGGATGTTGACGGCGACCTCGGCGGCGTCGGCGTGGCTGAGGGCCAGGACGCGGACGGAGCGGCCGCCCCCCCCGCTGCCGCCGCCGTCGTTGTCGGGCTCGACGTCGAGCTCGGAGATGACCTGCTCGGCGATCTCGATGATCCCCGCCGGGCCGGTGACGACGACGGCGTTGAGACGCGGCTCGGCGGCGACGCGGATGGGGGGGACGTCGGACTTCTGCGAGCGGATGTAGTCGAGCTTCTGCCAGGGGGCGATCTGGTCGAGGATGGACTCTCGCGCCAGGAGCGTCTCGACGATCGGGGCGACGGTCTCGGCGCGGGCGTGGCGGAGCGTGACGGTGCGGACGGCGACGCCGTCGGGCTTGGTGGAGGTGTCGAGCTCCTTCACGATCGCCTCGGCCTGCCTGAGGCGGTCGGGGGCGGCGGCGACGACGACGGAGTTGCTGCCGGGCTCGGCGGTGACGGCGGGCGTGGGCTCGCCGGGGAGGACGCCGGCGGTGAGGCCGGTGCGGAGCGCGGCGGCGACGGATGCGGCCTCGCTTCTGGTGAGCGTGAAGACGCGGACCTCGACGGTGCCCTGCGCGGCGGGGCGGTCGAGGGTGGCGACCAGGTCGCGGGCGATGGGCATCAGGGCCGCGGGGGCGCTGAGGACCAGCCGGTTGGCCTTCGCGTCGGCGTTGACGGTCGGGGTGGGGACGCCGAGGCCGGCGCGCTCCGCGCCGAGGAGGTCCTCGGGCCAGCGGGAGCGGTCGGCGAGCATGGCCTGAACGGTGCGGGCGATGGCCGCGGCGTCGGCGTGCTGAACGTCGATGATCTGGAGGTCGACCTGGGGGACGGCGACGGCGCGGTCGTCGAGCTCGGCGAGGACCTTGACCGCCTGGGCGACCTGATCGTCGGTTCCGATGATGACGATGCTGCCGCTGGCGGGCTCGGCGGTGAGCTCGATCGGCCGGCGGCCGACGGGGAGCGTGGCGTCGAGGATCGGTTTCGCGGCGGCGACGAGGCGGCGCGGCTCGGCCTTGGCGGGGGTAAAGGTGGAGGCGCTGCGGCCGGACTTCTCCGCGGGCTGATCGAGGCGCTCGATGATCGCCTGGGCGAGCTCGAGGGTGCTGGCGGGGGCGGAGATGACCAGCGAGTTGGTGCGGATGTCCGGCTCGACGCGGACCTGGGGCGGGCGGGGGATCTGGCCGCGGTTGGCCCGGATCATCAGGCTGAGGATGCGGGGGTCGGTCTCCTGCTGCTCGACGAGGAGGCGCTGGACGGTCTGGGCGATGGCGGCGGCGTCGGCGTGCTTGAGGGCGAAGGTCTGGACGCCGACGGCGCCCTCGGTCATGGGGCGGACGTCGAGGGTGGAGACGAGCTCCTCGACCTTGCCAAGGTCGGCCTCGGCGCCGGAGAGGAGCAGGGCGTTGGAGCCGGCGATGGCCATGATGGCGACGCGCCCGCCGGAGGGGAGCTCCATGGTGGGGAGGGCGGCGTTGAGGGTGGCCGCGGTCTGCGTCGCCTCGGCGAAGGTCAGCGGGACGACGCGGATGATGGGGCGGCCGGCCTCGGCGGCGGGGGTGTCGAGCGCCTTGACGAGTTCGGCGGCGATCTGCTGGATGGACTCGGGGGCGGAGATGATCAGCGAGTTGGTCGCGCCGTCGGAGGCGACGTCGAGGAGGGACTGGACGTCGGCGACGGGGCGGCCCTGCTTGTCCTGCTGCTCGCGGAGGCGGGCGGTGAGGAGGCGGTCGAGCAGGGGCTGGAGCCGCTCGGCCCGCGCGTGCTGGAGGGCGTACATGCGCAGGCCGGTCTCGGGGCGCTCGGGGGGGGAGTCGAGCTCGGCGAGGACCTTCTCGACCTGCGGGAAGATCTGGGTGGGGCCGGAGACGATGAGCGTGCGGCTCATCGGCTCGGTGCTGATGCTGATGGCGGTGCCGACGCCGCCGCTCGCGGGGACGCCGCGGGTGAGGCTGTTGGCGGCGGCGAGGGAGCGGAGGGTGTTTGCGACGGCGTCGAGCTGGGCGCGCTCGACGCGGTAGGTGCGCAGCTCGACGTTCTCGGGGAGCTTCTGCTGGTCGAGCTGCTTGACGAGCTGCTCGAAGCCGGCGAGGCGGTTGACGGGGGCGTCAACGATGAGGGAGTTGGTGAGCCGGTCGGCGCGGACGACGATCTCTCGCGCGGGCCGCAGGTCGGGGCGCGGCTGGCGGGTGCGCGGGTCGATCGGCATCGGGGGCTCGGGGTACATCTGGTCGATGGTGCGGGCGAGCTCCTCGGCCTGGGCGACCTTGAGGGGGAAGATGCGGATCTCACGCCCCTGGGCGTCCACGCCGGTGGTCTCGTTGAGCTCGTTGACGACCCGCTCGATCTCCGGGAAGACGTCGGGGTGGGCGGAGACGATGAGCGTGTTGGTCGCGGCGTCGGCCTGGATGTCCACCGGGAGACGGGCGCGCTGCTCGGCGGGGCGCTGGCCGTAGGTGGAGCTGAGGACCTGGGCGACGTTGGCGGCGTCGGTGGTGCGCAGGCGGAGGATCCGCAGCGGCGGCCGCTCGGCGGTCTGCTGGCTGTCGAGGCTGCGGACGAGGTGCTCGATGACGGCGAACTGGGAGGGCTGGGCGGCGACGAGGATCGAGTTGGTCGCCTCGATGGCGTCGAAGACCGGGTCGGGGCCGGTGTGGGCGCTGAAGGGGCGGCTGGACTCGAGCATCTGGTTGAGGAACGCGACGACGTCGGCGGCCCTGGCGTTGCGCAGCTCGAGCATCCGCAGGTCGCGCGACGGGCCGGCCTGGCGCTGCAGCTCGTCCACGATGGCGGAGAATCGGCGCATCGACTCGGCGTCGGCGACGACGAGCATCGCGTTGGCGGCCTCGTCCACGGTGACGTCCACCGCGCCCGCGCCGGGGGCGGCGGCGGCCTGGGCGGCGTAGATCTGCACGGCCTTGTCGCGCAGCTCCGCGGCGCGCATGCCGACGGCGGTGGCGCGGATGACGCGGAAGGCGCGGTCCGCCGGGCCGGCCTCGTCCACCGACTTCACCAGCCGCTCGATGACGGCGAACTGGTCCGGGGCGGCGCGGACGATCACCTGGCCGAGCTCGTCCGCGGCCTCGACCTGCGGGGCGGCGTACGCCGAGCCGTCGGCGGGCTCGAGCAGCGGGCGGGCGAGGCGGAGGATCCGCGGGGCGGCGTCGCTGGGGCGGACCTTGGCGAGGTCGAAGACGCGGGTCTCGCGGTCGATGGTGACGTTGGCCTCGGCGGAGCGGAGCAGCTCCGCGAACGAGCCAAGGGCCGCGGGCGAGCCGACGATGGTGACGGTGCGGGCGTCGGCGTCGAGGGTCGCGCTGACGGGGTCGGTCTTCGCGGCGGAGCGGAGCTGGTAGAGCTCGGTCGCCTTGGCGAGGACGGCCGCGGGGTCGCCGCCGGCGATGCGGACCTGGCGGACCTCGCGGTCGAGCTCCATGGGGGCGTCGATGCCGCTGAGGATCTGCGCGAAGCGGTCCACGTCGCCGACGGGTCCGGAGACGATCAGGCCCTTGTTGTCGGGGCTGGCGGTGTAGCGGAGGACGGCCTTCTGGCGCGGGGAGAGGAGGCGGTCGAGGATCGACTGGGCCGCGGCGGGGGTGACGTGGGTGAGGCGGACGACGGCGGATCGCGTCTCGGGTGCGGCGGCGGGGGAGGCGCCGCCCTCGCCGGCGGCCATGTTGACGCCGGGGTCGGCCTCGCCGAGGACGGCGGCGATCTGCGCGAGCTGCGCGGGGGAGCCGAGGACGGTGAGCTTGCCCTGGGAGGCGAGGGGGAGGACGGTGGGCTTCTTCTCGGGCGGGGTCTGCCCGAAGAGGGAGGCGACGGTCCTGGCGGCCTCATCGGCGCTGATGGAGGCGAGGGCGAAGGTCATCACCTCGCGGTCCTCGGCCGCGCCCCCCTCGGGTCGGTCCAGGAGCGTGATGAGCTCCTCGACGGTGGCGAGGCGGGCGAGGGGGCCGACGGCGATGATCGAGTTGGTCCGCGGGTCGGGCTGGAGGTTGAGGCCGGCGAAGTCCTCGTCGTTGACGGCGGTTCGCTTGCCCTTCTCGTCCACGAGGATCGTCGATCGCTTCTCGGCGACCAGGCCCTTGAGGGCGTTGTAGACGGCCTCGGCCTTGGCGTGCTTGAGGGGGAAGAGCTTGACCTGCGAGTCCGACGGCGGATCCAGGTCGAGCTGCTCGACGAGCTCGCGGATGCGGCGGCACTGGGCCGCGGTGTCCACGACGACCAGCGCGTTCTGCTGCGGGAGGGCGGCGATGGCGCCGTGCTTGCCGGAGAGGACCTTCAGCCGGTCGGCGAGCTGCTCGGCGGTGGCGTTGAGGAGCGGTATGACGACGGTGACGAACTGGGTGTCGCCGACGCCGGGGGGGATCTGGCCGACGAACTTCTCGCCCAGGGCCCTGAGGTCCTCCAGCCTGGTCAGCAGCAGGAAGTTCGACTCCCGCCGGACCTGGAGGCCGTGCATGAAGAGCATGCGGTTGAGGACCTCGAGCGCTTCCGGGATGGAATAGTCGGCGGCGCTGATGAACGTCACCGGGGTGGCGGGGAGGTCGGCCTCCTTGATGACGGGCAGGCCGGTCTCTCGCGCGAGGAAGTCGAGGACCTGGTCGTACGGGGCGTCCTTGAAGGTGAAGCGGAGGCGGGCGGCCTCGGCGGGGGCGTCGGGATCGTCCGGCGAATGCGCCGGCGCGGCGGCGACGGCGGGCGCGGGTTCGGGCGTCGGGGTCGCCGGGGGCGGCGCTTCCTGGGCCCAGACGCTCGCCGCCTGGCCGGCGGCCAGGACAAGCAGCATCGGGGCGAGCAGACGGCCGCGGTTTCGGCTTTCCATCCAGGCACCTCCTTGCACGCACAGATCAGGCCAGCGCCGCCGGACGCGGCGCCCCCCGCCCCCTCTTCCCCTGCCCCCCCACTGCCGCACGTTCCCCTTCCCCATGCCGGACGAGCGGGCCGCGGCGGGGCCAGTCTACCGAACCACCGCGAGCCTGTCCGCGAGCGTCGCGCCGACCCGGACGAGGAAGAGGTCGCCGCCGATCTCCACCGTCGCCGTCTCGCCGTCGCCCTCGACGAAGACGGCGCCGAGGAGGGCCTGGCCGGGGGAGAGGGTCGCCCGCTCGCCGGACTTGATGTTGGTCAGCCAGACCTCCTCCCCCGAACGGCCGGCGACGACGGCGGTGATGCGCCAGTCAGCGAACGGGGACGGGGGCGGGGCGGCGGGCGCCTGGGCCACGGCCGGGGCCTGCGGCGCGGGGGCGCGCGGGGCCGGGGGCTCCTTGAAGGCGGCGCGGACGAGGATCGACCGGTACGGCGTGAAGCCGGCTTCGTTCAATGGCTCCCAGAGGCGGGCGCCGGCGGCCTGACGGGGGCGCAGGTCCGCCTCGGGGAAGTAGAGCGTGGAGAAATCGACGGAGAACTCGAAGCGCTCGCGCTGCCGGTCCACCGGTGTGATGGCCCATTGATTGAGGCGGTGGACCCACGCCTGGGACTGGAGGGTCGCCAGGGTGCGCAGGGCCTGCTCGAAGGTGCCCACGCCGCGGGCGGTGGCGTTGATGACGTAGAAGTCGGGGCGGTTGCGGGCGTTGCGGTCGCGGGCGAACTCGCTGACGCGCGTCGCGGCGGGGTTGCGGACCGCCTCGGGGCGGGTGCTGGAGACGCGGGTCTCGGCCAGGTGCTGGCTGGCGAGGATCTCGTTGGTGGCGGTGCGGAGGGCCGCGCTGACGGACTCCTCGTCGGAGCCGAGGGTCGTCGCGGCCAGGCGGCTGAGCCGCTCGCGGATGGGGCCGGCGCGGAGGAGCTCGTCCTCGCGGGCCTCGATCCCGGCCTCGTAGCGGCGGATCTCCGCGAGCAGCTGCGCCTTCGGGCCGGCGTACATGCGCTGGTACGTCCACCACCCGCCCGCGCCCAGGAGGGCGAGGGCGACGACGATGGCTAGGAGTCGTCTGCTTGATCGCTTCATGGTACGCTCACCGCCTTCGCGGCCGCGGCCGCATCGGGGCTGGGGGCGGGCAGGGAGGTCGGCTGCGGGCGCGTGGTGGTCAGCCGCAGCTCGAACCGGTCGGGGGTGTCGGCGCCGCGGGAGTCGGTGTGGTAGTCCTGGTCGGCGACAAAGGCGGCGCGGAGGGCGTCGGCGGTTTCACGCCGGCGGACGGTGCCGGAGAGGTCGAAGGCCGCCTGCACGGCGTGGCCCCAGGAGCCGTCGGCGAGGCCCTTCTTGCCGCGGGGGAGGGCGAAGGTCACCTCCGCGCCGGCGGAGCCGGAGAGGCGGTCGAGGAGGGCGTCGCGCGGGCCGGGGAGCTTGCCCGAGAGGACGGCGAGGTGGTCGAGCCAGTTCACGCGGGCACGCATCCAGCGGTCGGCGTGCTCGACGCGGGTCTGCGTGCGGAGGTAGGCGCCGTACTGGGCGCTGGTCTCGCTCCAGTCGCTCTCGAGGGCATCGAGGCGGCGCTCCAGCTTGGTCAGCTCCATCCGGGCCATGGTCATCAGCCCGCCGCCGACGACGATCAGGCCCAGGGCGGCGACGAGGATGCGCTGGCGGCGGGCGGCGGAGAGGTCCGGGGCGCGGCGCGGGTTGGCGAAGTCCAGGTGCGAGCGGCCCATCACCGGCTCGGCGAGCAGGCCCACCAGCGGCGCGATCTCGGCGCGCTGCGAGGGGGTCATCGCCGCGGGGGCCTCGATCAGGCGCGGGTAGTCCTCCGCCTCGGCGGGGAGGGAGAGTGAGTCGCGGCAGCGGTCGGCGATGATTCTGGCCGCCTCGTCGGTGCCCAGGACGACGACGGCCTCGATCTCGCTGGAGTCGTGGCTGACGCGGTAGCTCATCCACGTGCGCTTCGCCTCGACGGCGACGCGCTGGGCGAAGGACTCGAACTCGGCGGGGTCGTCGGGGCGGAAGAGGTCGGTGGCGCGGGCGAAGACGAGCTGGCCGTCCTCGACGACGACGAACTCGGTGGAGCCGCTGCCCAGGGCGATGCCCATGGTGGCCCCGCCGCGGCGCTGCGCCGCCTCGGCGATGAGCGCGACCGCGCCGGCGGAGCGGAGGCCGACGCGCCGCAGCCGGATCCCCGCGCCGCGGACGACGTCGCGCCGCCAGGCGAGGCGGTCCCCCTGGAGGGCGCCGGCGAGGACGACCGGGCCGCTGCCGGGGGGGCTGACCAGGGGGACGAAGTCGATCGCGGCATTCTCCGGCGAGACGGTCAGCTGCCGGAGCATCTGGAGACGGACCATTCCCGGGAGGTCCGCCTCGCTGGTGCCGGGGGGCATGGCGAGACGCTTGAGGACGACCTCGCCACGGGGGACGGCGAAGACCGCGCCGCCTCGTTTGGCGACACGGAGCAGGCCGGCCTGCTTGAGCTCGTCGGCGACCCAGCGGCCGAGGGCGGCGGGGTCGTTGGGGTCGGTCCCCTCGGGGCGGCGCGCGGAGACCCAGGCCCTCACCACGACCCGCGACCCCTTGGCGGAGGCCGCGACGGCGGTGAGCCGGTCGTTCTCGAGGTTGAAGGCGACCTGGGCGCGGTCGGCGTTGCTGCTCATGGGGCGCCTCCTGATCGGGTGGTCCATCGCCCGATCCGGCCGTCGGCCGGCGCCGAGGGGGGCGTCTGCGGCGCGGGCTGGTCGTCGGGCGCTTCGTCAGGGTTCTTCATCGGCGAGGTCGGGCCGCGGCCGGGAGCGTCCGGCGGAAGGCGAGGGGGAGCGGCGGCGTCGGGCGCCGGCTCCGGCGAGGGTTCGAGGGGGTTGCGGGGCGGCGCGGGCGGCGCATCCGCCGGCTGGGTGCGGCGGCGGACGAGGCCGGCCAGCGGGAGCATGGTCACATCGCGCAGGTAGGCGACGCGGGGGCGCGTCGAGGAGACGTCGATGACCGCCTCCAGGATCACGCGGTCCGCGAGCTGCGCGGATTCCGGAAGCGAGCCGAACGAGTCGCCGGGGTCGTCGCCGCTCCCCTCGGCCGGGCCGCCGATGCGGGGGAGGCCGTCGGGGTCGGCGGCGGTCTGGGCGCGGTCCACGATCGTCCCGGCCTCGACGAGGATGCGATGCTGCATCGCACGGGCGGTGAGGTGATCGACGGCCTCGGCGAACTGCTGCGGGGTCAGGACGCCCTCGGCGACGAGCCAGGCGGTGGTGGCGCGGGCGTCGCCCTCGATCCGGCCGCGGCGAGAGACGATGGCGCCGGCGGCGTCGGCATCGATGCCAGGGACGCAGGCGAGGACTTCCGCGGGGGCGGTCATCACATCGACCCGCCCGAGGAGGTACTCGGCGTCGGTCGTGGTGAAGACGTCCAGCACCTCCCCCCACATCTCGCGCGGGACGTTCAACATCTGGAGCTGGCGGACGATGTCGGCGTCGCGCTCGAACTTCGTCCCGGCGGTCATCATCTGCTTCAGCGCGGCGGAGGCGCCCTCGCCGAGGCGACGCTCCACGGCCTCTCCGAGCTCGTCTGACCACTCGACGTTCAGGTTCAGCCGGCGCTCCCCGGCCGATTCCGGGCCGCGTTCGCCGACGCCGGCCTGGATGTTGGGGTCGAAGCTGAAGACGGTCACGAGGGCGGCGAGATGGGTAGGAGCTGCGTCGGGGAAGTCCGCCGGCTGATCCTCGGACAGCGCCGACTCGGCGCCACCGAAGAGCAGTTGCTCGGTGACCCCCTCGACGCCGAGCAGGTCGTGGACGCTGGCGAAGGGGCGGGCGGCGACGATCCTCTGGGCGAGGGCCTCGCTCATGCCGGGGAGCTTGGCGAGCATCTCGGCGGTGGCGTGGTTGAGGTCGAGCCGGCCGGTTTCGCTGGCCGGTTCGCTCCCGCCGATGGCCCGGAGCCGGAAGGCGTAACGCGGGGCGGTTGCAGGGCCGCTCCGCGGCTGCTCGTCGGCGAAGACCCACGAGGTGGTGAAGTCGGGGGACTCGCCGCGGAGCAGGAGGTCTCGCTGGGATGCGAGCTCCGCCATCACCGCCTGCACGCCGGACCACGCGAGGAGGCGCGACTGCTCGGTGCGCAGCGATGCCGCGGCGGACTCGCGCCCCGCCTCGGCGGCGTACAGGAGGGAGGCGCCGACGAGCGCGCCGATCGTCACGACGATCAGCACCGCGAGGAGGGCGACGGCGCGCGGCGGACGCCGGTGAATCGCGTTGTCCGTCGGCCGCATCATGCTCCCTCCCTGAACGCGGTGACGGGGCCGTCGGGGACGACGATGATGCGGAGCCGGTCGGGTTCGCCCCATCGGCGGTCGTCGAAAGACTCTTCGGTCGCCGGGGCGTCGGGGAGCGAGGCCATCGAATCTCGCTCGATGTCCTGGCCCGGCGTGCGAGCGGGCATGCGGCGGCCGGGCTCCGCGAGGTCCGATCCGGTGACCGGCGCTGCGCCCGGCGCGGCCATCCAGATGGCGACCTCGACGGCGACGGGGAGCGTCCCGCTGGCGAGGCTGTCGAAGGAGTCGAGCCACTCGCGTCCGTCGAAGTACCGCAGCCGCAGGCGTTCGACGCGCTCGGAGACGACTTCCGGCTCGCCGCGGCCGTCGCGCCCGGGGGCGGCGCCCGCGGGGGCGCGGGCGGCGGTGAGGCGGGCTGTGGCAGGGTCGAAGCGGTACTCGCTGCGCTGCAGGTCTCCCGCGGCGGCGCCGCCCGCGCCGGCGCCCACGGCGAGCCAGACGCCGCGGGTCAGGAGGCGCAGCCGCGTGCTCGTCCCCTGGACGCCCGCGCCGGCCTTGGCGTCGCCGGCGACGGCGCCGAGGAGGTCGCCCTCGATGCGGTCGATGAGCGCCGCCGCGGCGTGGACGTCGCGACCGACGCCCAGCAGCGTGGCGCGGCGGTCGAGGAGGTTCCACGCGAACGACCCCATCGCCGCGACGAGCATCACGCCCAGCGAGATCGCGAGGATCACCTCGAGCAGGGTGAAGGCGCGCCTCATCGCCGTTGCTCCCCTTCACGCCGCGATCGCGGCCGGCGCGAGCCCGTCTCCGCGGCCTCGAGCAGCGCACCGTCCTCGCCGGCCGCGTCCTCCGCCCGCGCCGAGAGGCGGACGAGCTGCGTGAGCGAGTACGACACCGGCTCGACGGACGCGGCCGCGCCGTCCTCCCGCGACCTGGAGGCCGTTACGGTCACGAGCGTCAGTCCGTCGAACGGGGACGGCGAGGTTTCGATCGCGAGCCGCCATCCGGACGGGCGTGGGGGCGAGTCGTCGAAGGCGGCCCCCATGCTCTCTTCTTCCCACTCCGGAACCGGGCCGGCGAGCGTCTCCGCCTCCGCGATCCCGGCCTCGAGCTGCGCCAGGGCGGAGCGGGCGAGATCGGCGGCGCGGCGCAGGTCCCTCACCATGGCCAGGGAGGCCACGGCTCGCTCGACCATGGTCAGGATCGCGAGCCCGGCGGAGATGAACACGGCCATCGCCAGCAGCGACTCCAGCAGGAGCGCGGCCCGACGCCGTTCTCGCCTGACTGTCCCGACTCGCCTCACGTCGCCTCCGCTGGATCCTCCGGCGGCAGATCCTGAGTTCCACGATCCGTGTCACCGTCCCCGGCGCTAGCGCCGGGGCGAGCGGTGACCGCCCCCGTCCACCCGTTGATCCCCAGCGCGGCCCACCGCGCATCGCCCCCGATCACCCGCAGCTCGCCCCCTCCCTCGGCGACGATCCGGCCGTCGGGGAGGGCGATGGCGAGCACGATCTCGATTGGCCCGGCTCCGGATGCCTGAACGGCGCCGGCCGGCTCGATTTCCTCCTTGAAGGGCGGGAGCCCGCCCTCCTCTTCCGAACCAGCGCGGCGGAGCTTTGTTCCCTTCGGAAGTTCGGCGAGGATCGTTTCGTCCCGCCGTCCGGTTGCGCGGGCGTGGTTCTCCTCCTCATCCTCGGCGTTCTCGTCCGCCACGTCGCGGGCGCGGATCTCGGTGATGCCGCCCGGGGTTTCGATCGCGACGATCTCGACCACCACGCCGCGGCGCTGCGCATCGGCCCGCGCGAGCGCCAGGGCCGACTCGATCCGGGGCGGGGCCTCGTCAAGCCCCGCGGCGGGGAGCCAGGAGAGCGAGACCGGCAGCACCACCGCCGCGAGCACGACGGCGAGGGCCAGAGCAACCATCAGCTCGAGGAGCGTGAAGGCCCCCGGCGGCCACTGCCTGGAACGAGCCGGCGCCACGGCCGCGCCTCACGCCGGCGGCAGCGGCGGGGGAGCGTCGAGGCCGCCCTCGAAGTCCTCGCCGGAGTCCTTCCAGACGCTGATGTCGTCCTCGGTCCCCTCCTGCTTGTCGGGGCCGTTGGACCACAGGTCGAAGGCGCGGCCGCTCTCGCTCTCGGCGCGGTAGCCCCACGGGCTGCCCCAGGGGTCGTTCGGGACCGGCTCGTCGAGGAAGGGGCGCCACTTGCCCTGGTCCTCGTCGGACATGGCCGACTTGTTCCACAGGACGGCCAGCCCCTCTTCGTCCGTCGGGTAGCGGTTGAAGGCGAGGTTGAACTGCTTCAGGGCGTCCCTGAGGCTCTTGAGCTGGATGTTGACGGTCCCCTTGGTGGCCTCGTCGCGGCTGCCCATGAGGTTCACCGTCACCAGGCCGGCGATCGCCAGGATGATGACGATCACGATCATGACCTCCAGCAGCGTGAAGCCGCGGGGGGCGACAGTGGGTCTACGGCGCACGGGGTGAGGCATGGCGGGTTTCCTTTCCGACAGAACGTCGATCCATCTTCCGCCGGGCGGTCGGCGGCCCCCCTTCCCCCACCCCCGCGAACGCGGGGGCGAACGAAAGTGATCACTAACCACAGAGTGTACCGCGGTTGTACCGCCTTCGCGAGGGGAAGGTTCCGCCCATGGATTCGGCGCGCAACCTCGCCGCCCATCAAAGGTTCTGGCTGATCCGGGTCATCGGCAGGATCAGGGACATGGCCACGAACCCGACCACGACGGCCAGGGCCATGAGCATCACCGGCTCGATCAGCTTCACGGCCGTGGAGAGGAGCCGGTCCACGCGGCCGTCCACCGTGTCGGCGATCCCCAGGAGGACCTCGTCGAGGTTGTTGGCCGACTCCCCCACCGAGATCATTTCGACGATGTCCTCCGGAAAAAGCCCGCTCTGGGCCAGGGGCGGGGCCAGGGGTTGCCCCTGGCGGACGGCCTCGGTGGCGTCCTCGATCGCCCGCTCCAGGAGGCGGTTCCCCGCGGCGTCGCGGGCGATCTGCATGGCGGCGAGCATCGGGATGGAGTTGGCGAGCATCGTCCCGAGGATGCGGCAGAAGCGGGAGACGGCCAGGGCGCGGGTCAGGGGGCCCAGGACGGGGGCGCGGACCCTCGCCTGTTCGATCTTCTCCCGAACATCCTCCCGGTGGGAGAGCCAGACGCCGAACGCGATCGCCCCGGCGAAGGCGACGAGCATGAGCAGCCCGTAGCTGCTGACCAGGTCGCTGGTGGCCAGGACCAGGCGGGTGCTCGCCGGCAGGTCCATCTTCTCGAACAGGGGCTTGAACATCGGGATGAAGACCCCGAAGACCAGCGCCAGGACCACGGTGCCGATGGCGACGAGGATGCAGGGGTAGATCAGGTTGCCGATGACCTTGGCGCGGAGCTCTGCCTGGGCGGTCATGAAGCGGCCGAGGCGGGCCAGGACGGCCTCGAGGAAGCCGCCCTTCTCGCCGGCGCGGACCATCGCGACGTGGATGGGCGGGAAGACCTCGGGGCGGTCGGCCATGGCGTCGGCGAGGTCGCGTCCCTCGGCGACGGCGTCGGCGACCTCCCCGAAGACCTTGGAGAGGCGCGGCGCGGACTTCTGCCCCGCCAGCAGCCGCAGCCCCCGCATCAGCGGCACGCCGGCCCGGAGGAGGTCGGCGAGCTGGGTGTAGGCGGTGGCGAGCTGGCGCGTCGAGGCGACTCGCCGCGCCAGGATCGGCCGGCGCTCGTCCTCCACCGTCAGGGAGACCGGCGTGAGGTTGCGGGTCTCGAGCTCGGCGAGGACCGCCTGCTCGCTCGCTCCGGCCAGCACGCCGAGGACGCGCTCCCCCGAGGCGGTCAGCGCTGTGTACCGGAAGTTGGGCATCGGGGAGAGTGTACCGCCGCGTGGCGCGGGGTTTTCAGCCCGTGCGGCCCGGCGGCCCTGCGCCGGTCAGGCTCCGGCGGAGCGGGGCTTCTCGCCGGCCGCATCCGGCTGGGCCTTGAGCAGCTCCTCCACCTTCCGCACCAGCGCGGGGTCGTCGGGCGTCACCTTCGGCTCGAACCTCGCGGCGACGCGCCCCTCGCGGTCCACCAGGAACTTCGTGAAGTTCCACTTCGGCTCGCCGCCGATGGGCTCGGGCTGCGCGGCGAGCTGGGCGTAGAGGGGGTGCTTGTTCTCGCCCGTGACGGCGATCTTCTCGAACATCGGGAAGGTGACGCCGTAGCGGGAGGTGCAGAACTCGGCGATCTCCTCGTTCGTGCCCGGCTCCTGATTTCGGAAGTCGTTGGCGGGGAAACCGAGGATCACCAGGCCGTCGTCCTTCTTCTGCTCGTAGAGCTTCTGGAGCCCCTCGTACTGCGGCGTCAGGCCGCACTTGCTCGCGGTGTTGACGATCAGGACGACCTTGCCCTTGTACCGGCTCAGATCGACCTCGTTCCCGTCGATCGCCTTCACGGTGTGGCCGAGGACGTAGGCGTCCGGGGCGGCGCAGGCGGCCTTCGCCTCGCCCGAGCAGCACGTGGGCTTGCCGGCGGGCCCCATCCCGACCATCGCGGCCAGCGCCGCACCGAAGACCACTGCGCACGCGGGAGCACGAACTCGCATGGTGACGCCTCCTGACTTCCCCCCCCACTGCCATCGATGCGCATGGTAGCGGACGAGCCGGGCCGGATCGGCCCCTACCATCCATCTGCATGCTCGAACTCACCCGGACCGTCCGATTCTCCACCAACCCCGCGGCGCCGTCGGCCGCGGGCGGCGGCGGCGTGGAGTGGGGCGAGCCGACCAACACCTTCGCGGCGTTCCCGGCGATGCGGGGCCTGGGTCGGCACGACGAGCTGGACATCCGCTGCCGCGGCGAGGTGAACCCCGCCACCGGGTATTTCATCGACATCAAGACCATCGACCGGGCGGCGCGGGAGGCGGCGGTGCCGGTGATCGCGCGGGCCTGCCGCGAGGCCCCGCATCAGGACCCCGCGATGGTCCTCCGGGAGGTCCTTCCGCCGCTGACCGCGGCCTTGAGGCCGGCGGAGCTGGTGGGGGTTCGGTGGCGGCTCAGCCCTTACTATTCGGTCGAGATGACGACCCGATCGCCCAGCACGGTGCTGCTCCGGCAGCAGTTCGAGTTCGCCGCGGCCCACCGGCTGCACGTCCCGACGCTGAGCGACGAGGAGAACCGGGCCCTCTTCGGCAAGTGCAACAATCCGGCGGGGCACGGGCACAACTACCGGGTGGAGCCGTGCGTGGAGGTGCCCCTGCCCAATCCTCCCGGCCCCCCCACCTTCACGCTGGCGGACCTGGAGCGGCTGACCAAGGCCGCGGTGGTGGACCTGTTCGATCACAAGAACCTGAACACGGATCTTCCCCAGTTCGCCGCCCCCGGTGGAATGAACCCGTCGGTCGAGAACATCGCCAAGGTGTGCTACGACGAGCTGGCGCGGGCGATGGAGGCGGCGTCGGCCGGGGCGAAACTTCGATCGGTCACCGTCTGGGAGACCGATAAGACCTCGTGCACGTATCCGGCCTAACCACCTTATCTCGCCGGGTGAGGTACACTAGTTCCGGGGGGTGGGAGGGGGGACGCGCCGGCGGCCGGGCCTTCTGCCCGGCGGCTTGTCGGTTCCGGTTGCACCGCCAGACGCCATCATGGGCATCGCCACACTCCTTCTCGACCGCGGCCTGATCTCCCGAGCCCAGCTTGAGGAGGCCCTCGCCGAGCAGCGGGCGACCGGGGAGCGGCTCGACCGCGTGCTGGTGCGGATGGGCCTGGTCTCGCAGGGGCAGGTGCTTCAGGTCATCGGCGACCAGTTCCAGATGCCGGTGGTGGACCTGCAGGCGATCAGCATCGACTCGGACATCCTCCAGGCGCTGCCGGCCAAGCTCGTCTTTCGGCAGAACTGCGTTCCGATCGCGCGGACGGGGGACACGCTCACCGTCGCGACCAGCGACCCGTTCGAGCTGTCGGTGCTGGACGAGCTGAAGCTGCTGACGGGGTGCTCGATCGAGATCGTGCTGGCGGACGAGGAGGAGCTGCGCAAGTTCATCCGCGAGCGGTACGGCGTGGGCGTGGACACGCTCGACGAGATGTCCGCCGGGCTGGCGGACACGGAGGCGATCGGCGCGGCCGGGGCCTCCGACGAGGTGGAGCAGGCGCAGGAGGCGTCGGTCATCCGGCTGGTCAACGACCTGCTCATCGAGGCGGTCACCGAGCGGGCGACGGACGTTCACTTCGAGCCGTACGAGAAGACCCTCGCCGTCCGCTACCGGATCGACGGCGTGCTGCAGAAGGCGAACGTCCCGCCGACGATCAACCGGTTCGCGGGGGCGATCATCAGCCGCCTGAAGATCATGGCGAACCTGAACATCGCCGAGAAGCGCCGGCCGCAGGACGGGCGGATCACGCTGCGCCACAAGGGGCAGGAGTTCGACCTGCGCGTGAGCGTGATCCCGATGCTCTTCGGCGAGGGGGTGGTGCTCCGCATCCTGAACAAGGCGACGGTGCTGCTGAGCCTGGACGACCTGGGGATGCCGCGGAACGTGCTCGAGCCGTGGGACCAGCTCATCAACCGCCCGCACGGCATCCTGCTGGTCACCGGGCCGACGGGCTCGGGCAAGTCCACGACGCTGTACGCCTCGCTGAACCGGATCGTCTCGGACGAGATCAAGGCGATCACCGTCGAGGACCCGGTGGAGTACCACGTCCCGGGGGTGAACCAGATCCAGGTGAACCACAAGGTGGGGCTGGACTTCGCGGCCGGGCTGCGGTCGATCCTGCGCCACGACCCGGACGTGGTGATGATCGGCGAGATCCGCGACAAGGAGACCGCCGAGACGGCCGTGCAGGCCTCGCTCACCGGCCACCTGGTCTTCTCGACCCTGCACACCAACGACGCCCCGGGGGCGACGACGCGGCTGCTGGACATGGGCGTCGAGCCGTTCCTGGTCGCCTCGTCGGTCGAGGGGGTGCTGGCGCAGCGGCTGGTGCGGCGGGTGTGCGCGGAGTGCTCGCGGAGCTACACGCCGGATCCGGACGACGTCCCCGAATCGTTCGAGCTCCGCCCCGGCGAGACGCTGGTCCGCGGCGGCGGGTGCCGGGCGTGCCGGCAGACGGGCTACCGCGGGCGCGTGGGGATCTACGAACTCCTGCGGATCACGGACACCACGCGGGACATGATCATGCACCGCGTCAACGCCCCGCAGATCGCGGCGGCCGCGGCGAAGGAGGACGCCCTGTCCACCCTCCGCGCCGACGGGTTCACGAAGGTCCGCGCCGGGGTGACCTCCATCGAGGAGGTCATGCGGGCGCTGACGACCTGAGCGGGCGCGGCGAGGGGCTACTCCGCCTCCTCGCCCCAATCGCTCTCCTCATCCTCCCACTGGTCGTCCCAGTCGCCGTGCATCTCCCACTGCGTATCGTGGTAGCGGCGCTGCTGGGCCTTCTCCATCGCGGCGCCGACGCCGCCGATCAGCCCGGCGATGATCGGGAAGGCGGGCTCGGCCGCGCCGATCACGCCGGCCATGTCCGTCAGGACGGAGCGGTTGCCGTAGGTCACCTTGACGAAGTCGTCCCCCTCCCAGGTGCTGAAGGAGACCCGCGCCTTCACGCCCTTGCTGAGCTCGCTGAAGGGGGGGACGATCAGGCCGGGGTCGCGCCCGGGGTCCACGGGCGAGCGCACGGCGTTGGCCAGGGCCGAGCCGGCGAAGCTCACGTACTGGTACCCGGACCGCATCGTCCTCGCCGTGTCGATGAACGAGACGCTGGTGAACTTCTTCCCGCGGGGGAGCGCCTCGGCGAAGGCCGGGTTGCTCGCCAGGCCCTTGTCGCCGCGGCCGGAAGCCTGCGCCGCCCCGGCGACCACCGCCTGTGGCGTGAGGCCGAAGACGACCACCGAGTCGGTGACGGCGTAGGTCAGCTCGAAGGGGATCGGGATGCCGACGACGACGAGGGTGTGGAACTCCGCGCCGCCCTGGGTCCAGGTGCGGATGCGGAGGCGCTCGTCGAGCGACGGCTCGTTGGTGAGCGCGACGTTGATCGCGGCCGCGAGCTTCGCGTGGGCCGCGCGGAACGCCTCGGCGTCTCTCAGCGACAGGAAGAGGACCAGCGAGCCGAGCTTGGCGCCGCCGGTCGAATCGGAGAAGTAGAGCCCGGCGGTGTCGCCCAGCGACGGGACGAGCTCGCCGAGCAGGTCAACGCCGGTGTGCTTCTTGAAGTCCTCGAGGCCCGCGGCGACATCCGGGTTCGCCTCCACCGCGTCCCCGGCCTCCTTGATGAGGTTGGAGAGGTCGAACCGGCCGACCCAGGCCGCGGTCGCGTCCGCGGGGATCGCGGCGATCGCCGCGTCCGACAGCGGCTCGGTGGAGAGGTTCAGCTTCGGGGCGTACTTCCTCGCCCCGCGCATCGTGTACCTCGTGACGGAGCGGTCCGGGAGGTACCCCGCCTGGAACTCGTAGCTGATCGCGTCCGGGCCGACCAGCCCGCTCTCGGTGAGCTGGTTGAGGGCCCTTTCCGCCTCGGGCTGGCCCGCGGCGAACATCCTGACCATGTTCAGAAGCGGCGCGAGCGGGGCCGGGTCGAGGCTGGCCCGGATGAACGGCTCGAAGTTGCCCGCGATGCCCCCCTGCGGGAGCGATTCGAAGGGCTTGTCGGGGTCCGCGAGGGAGCCGAAGTGGACCTCCCACCGCCAGTCGTCCCCGACCTGTCGCGGGCCGTAGCGGAGCATGCCGAAGGGGAGGAACGTCTCGCTCATCTCGCCGAACGTCTCGCTCGGCGCCCATTGGAAGGGGGCGCCGCTCTGCGCCAGCAGGCCGCTGACGGTGCCATGCATGGCCGCGGCCTGCTCGCGGTCCGCGACATCGATGCTCGCGACGATCCCCGCCCCGAAGCCGCCGCCGGAGGGGTCCTGCGGGTTGTACGTGACCGCGAGGCGGGCCGGGCGGGAGAGGACCGTCAGCGCGAGGTCAAGGACCTGCGGGGGCACGTTGAAGTCGGGGACCTCCCGCGGCAGTTCGCGGAGCCGCGCGGGGATCATGCCCAGCGCCCGCGCCAGGCCCGCGTCCCGCTCGTCCACGATGAAGCGGGAGAGCTCCGCCCGCTCCAGCACCAGCACCGTCGTGGGCGGCGGCCCGTCGTTCCGGTTCCGCTCCGGCTGCGCCGCCGGCGCGGAGATCGCGAGCCCGCCCGCGAGCGCGAGGCCCGCCAGACCCGCCAGCCGCCTCGTCCGTCCGAATCCCCGTGCCGTGCGCTGCGCCGTCGTCATTCGTGTCTCCCACTAGCGTGCCCCCCGGTCCAGAACTCGGGCCCCCGGCCGCGATGGTGCGGCCGCATGGTACCCCAACCGTTGATTGGGATCACCTGTCCGTGGTTTCGATACCGTACCAGAATACGGAGCAGCGGCCGACCACGTATCATCCCGCCCGCTCGAATTCGCCCGTGACACCGCCACCGACCCCCAACTCCCCGCGACGCATCCTCCTGATCCGGCCGAGCGCCCTCGGGGACGTCTGCCGCACGGTCCCGGTGCTGGTCAGCCTCAAGCGTGCCTTCCCGGGGGCCGAGGTGGACTGGCTGGTGCAGGACTCGTTCGCCGCGGCCGTCGCGCATCACCCCGACCTCAATGACGTGGTCCCGTTCCCGCGAGCCGCCCTGTCCAGGTGGCTCAGCAGCCCGGCGGTCTTCCGACGGGCGATGGCCTTCCTGGGGGACCTGCGCCGGTGCCGCTACGACCTTGTTGTCGATTGCCAGGGCCTGCTCCGCAGCGGGCTGTTCACGCTGGCGACGCGGGCGCCGGCGCGTGTCGGGTACTCCAACGCGGAGGAACTCGGTTGGCTGGGGTACAACCGGCGGGTCAGCGTGCCGCGGACGATGCACACGGTGGATCGGATGCTCGCCCTGGCGGAGCACGCCGGCGCACCGCCCATCCGCGACATGCGGCTCTACCCGCCCCCGGAGGAGCGGGAGCGGGTCGCGCACGATCCCGAGCTCGCCGGCCGCCGCTTCGCCGTCCTCGCCCCCACCTCGCGCTGGCCCGGGAAGCGCTGGCCGATCGAGCGGTTTGCGGAGCTCGCGCGGGCGATGCTCGGCGGCGGTCCCGCGGGCTTCGATGCGGTTGTTGTCGTCGGCAGCAAGGGTGAACGGGAGCAGTGCGGGCCGCTGCTGGCGCTCGGGGGCGGGAGCGGCGCGGGGCCGTCGCCGCGGCTGCTGGACCGCGTCGGCGCGACCTCCGTCGGCGGGCTGATGGCCCTCATCGAGCGGGCCTCGCTGGTGGTCGCCAACGACTCCGCCGCGCTGCACATGGCCGTCGGGCTGGACCGGCCGGCGGTCGGGCTGTACGGGCCGACGGACCTTTCGCTGGTGGGGCCGTACCGGCGAGACGGCTGCGCCATCCAGCACATCACCCCGGGCGACGATCTTGATCACAAGAACGAGCCCGCGGGCCGGGCGCTGATGGAGCGGATCACCGTGGAGGAGGTCCTGACCCGCGTCGCCGCGCTGGCCGCCGGCGAGAGCCGCCCCGATGCGGCGGAGGCGCACGGGCATGTCTGATCTCGACAAGCGCGCTCTGTTTCACGAACTCGGCTTCGGCGGCGATCCTGCGCCTTACGAGCGGGCCCTCGCCGCGGACGGACTGAGCCGGCCGGAGAAGCCCCGCATCCACGCCTCCAAACGCGGGGCCGTGGAGGAATCGCTCTCGCGCCGATTCCGCCGCGTTTGCGGTCGCGGCGACTGCCAGCGGGCGGCCGCGAAACGGCCGGACGGGCGCGAGATCGTCCTTGCTTCCACACAGGAGGCGTGCGAGGTTTGCGGCGGCTCCGCGAACCGGGCGGCGGTGGACCGGCTCGTCGAGGCGCTGGGCGCGGCGGGGTGGAGCAAGCTCTGCGTCGTCGGCGGCTCGCCGGGGACGCGGACGGAGCTCGGGTCGCTCGTCGGCGGTCGGCTCGACCTCAGGCTCATCGAGGGGACGGGCGTGAAGCGCACGTCGGCGAACGCCGCGGCGGATCTGGCGTGGGCGGACCTGGTCGTGATCTGGGGTGGGACGGAGCTCGACCACAAGGTGTCGAACCTGTACAAGGGGCCGCGGGTGATCCTGGTGCACAAGCGCGGCATCGCCCACCTCGCGGATGAGGCGGTGCGGGCGGCGAAGCGGGCGGCGGGGAAGCCGAAGTAAAACGCCCCCGCCGGGGTGAGCGGCGGGGGCGGTCGTGTCGCGACGATCGGGGGTTCGGGTCGGGCGATCAGCACCCGCCCTGGACCGCGTCGAGCCAGGCGGAGAGGAACGCGCTGATGTCGTTGGAGTTCACGCTGCCGCTCTGGTCGAAGTCGGCGTCGGTCGTGCCGTTCTGGACGTCGGCGAGCCATGCGCCGAGGAACGCGCTGATGTCGTTGGAGTTGACCGACTCGTCCCCGTCCCAGTCCGCCGGGCAGGCGGTCCCGCCCGCCGCCGGGGCGCTCACCGCCACCGCCAGCGAGCCCGGCGTGCCGGGGCGGAACAGCCCCAGCGTCGCCTCGGCCTCCGCCGGCGGGCGGTCGGCGTCGAACCAGAAGTTGTACATCGTCCCCCAGCGCAGCGCGTTGGAGTTCTCGTTCTGCTCGAAGCTCTGCGGGCTGGACCAGGTCACCGAGCCCTCGGAGACGCTGATGCTCCAGTCGGTGTTGTCGTAGGGCTCCCCGGAGTGGTAGGGCACGTCGTGGAAGCCGGCGTTGGTCACCGCCGCCCCGGGGGCCACCGGCACGCTGAAGGAGCCGCCGGCGCGGTGGCTGTTGAGGTTGAACACCGCGTACTCGTAGCGCCAGGTGCCGTCGCCGTTGTCGCGGGCGGTGTGGGCGACCACGAAGCGGCCCTCATCCGGGACGTCCGCCTCCTGGACGACCACCGACTCGTCCGGCTGGTTCACGCCGAGGCCGTGCTCGCGCCACGCGTAGATCGCGGGGATCCCGGCCTGCGTCGCGCCCGTGAGCGACAGGTTCGTCCCCGACACCGTGACGCGCCGGTGCGACGCGTTGTTCATCTTCCTGTCCGGCGCCTCATCGGTCGCGACGTAGACGCCCTCGACGAAGTACAGGGCCCCGGGGAAGTTCGCGGGCGAGAGGTCGGCCGTCTGCACCTGCAGCCGCCGGTCCACCGAGCCCGTCGGCCCGTTGATCGTCCCGGAGAACTGCCCGGTCCACGGGTTGACCCTGCTCCGCGGCCTGAGGTTGGAGTGGCTGCCGTTCCACCCAGCGCCGTACACATCGAGGCACCCTGCGCCCAGCACGCTGCCGCCGTGGCCGTTGCAGAGGGCCCCGCAGCCGTTGCTCGCCGCGGCGCAGCAGGCGATCTTCGCCCAGCTCTGCCCGAGCTGCATCATCCGTCCCTCGTGCAGCCGGTACATGTTGAAGCCGATGCCCGGCGTCCCGCCGTTGGACCACATCAGGTCCACCGCGCCGAGGTTGCACGTGTACGTGCCCAGCGAGTACGCGACGACCCCGCCGACGGCGGTGTAGCTCACGACGTCGCTGATGTCCGAGTACACCACGTCCGGCCCCGATCCGGGGGGCGGGGGCTCGATGTAGCTGACGTTCATCTGCCACGCGCCGGCCTGGTTGGCCCAGCCGGAGATCCGGATGTAGTAGGTTTCGCCCGACTCGACCGGGTGCATCAGGCGAGACTGGTTCCCGCACCCCTGGTCGTTGCAGGCGACCTCGTTGGCGTCGACGCCCGGGCAGCCGGTGTGCAGCGAGACGACCGTGTCGAAGCTGCTGGCGCAGAGGTCCAGCAGGAGCGTGGCGGTCCGATCGGTCGTGATGCGGTACCAGACGTCCGGGGCGTTGGATGAGAAGTCACACCCCGCGGAGCCGTCGACGTTCGCGCCGACGGTCGTGCCTGAGTAGGAGCCGGGCCCGATCAGCGGGGCGTCGGCGCATAGGTCGCTGGCCTGCTGGGCGAGCGAGGTCGTCGCGCCGGCGGCGGCAACGGCCGCGGCGGCGACGGTGGCGAAGCGGAGCGATTGACGGCGCATCATCACAGGGCAGCCTCCTTCATGGTTGCGCCGGGCGGGTTGGCCGCACGAGTCGGGCGCCCGGCCTCGCGAGTATAACGGAACCCGGCCCGGGGCGAAAGGGTGTTGGCAGGAATGCGTGTTGGCAGGAATGCCCGGATGAATAAAAACGGACCCCCGTGCCCGGTTCGGCACGGGGGTCCCACGAGTCTTGTCACCGGTTCTTGCCGCGTGTCGGCTCAGCAGCCGTTGCTGACGGCGTCGAGCCAGGCGGAGAGGAAGGCCGAGATGTCGTTGGAGTTCACGTTCCCGCTCTGGTCGAAGTCGGCGATGAGGTTGCCGTTCTGGACGCTGTCGAGCCACGCGCTGAGGAAGGCGGAGATGTCGTTGGAGTTGACCGTGCCGCTGCCGTCCCAGTCGGCCGGGCACTCCGGGCCGCCGACGTCGCCGATCGCGATGATCGCCTCGATGTCGGAGGTCCCGCCGATCTCGCGGATGTCAACGTTGAGGTAGATCGGGCCGTTCACCGAGAGGTCGAAGGCGTTGGCGATGCTGTAGGAGCCGTTGAAGTCGCGGATCGTGTAGTCGGCGACGCCGTCGCCGTCCGCATCGATCTCGTCGCCCACGCGGATCAGGACCTGCGCCGTCCCCGCGATGTCCGGGGCCTGGGCGATGAAGACGACCTCGGTGGCCGTGGGGTTCCACGAGAAGATCACGCGGTCGTTGTTGTCGATCGCCAGGGCGGGGCAGTTGCCCGAGAGCGTCACGCCGGCGATGGTGTCACCCTCGCGGAGGACGATCTGCCCGTTGTAGGCGAGGAAGCCGTCGGTCGCGGTCGCGCCGCTGGAGTCGCCGGCGAGGACCCAGTTGCCGCTGTCGTTGATCCCCACAGCGCCGAAGTTCTGCCAGTTGTCCCCAGCGCCGTTGGGGCTGCCTTCCTGGGCGACGATGGTCGTGCCGTTCAGGACGATCGCGGCGTCGTTGGACGTACTTCCGGTCGAGAACGTGACGGGGTTGATGTAATGCTGGCCGTTCGGGGAGATGTCGTAGGAGAACCCCGGACCGCCGGCGGCAACGGTGAGCCCGTCAATAACATCCCCCGTACCAAAGACGATCGTGGTGGCGCTGGGGTCTGCCGGGTTCGAGTTGCGGAACATGGCCCGGTGGGTGGTGCTGCTGGCCGGGCCGTATCCCCCGATCCAGATCGCGGTGCCGTCGTCGGTCATGCGCGGCCGGCTGTTGAAGACGCTGTTGAAACCGGGGTTGTTCGGGAGCGGATCGCCGGCTTTCAGCAGCGGGCCGAAGTTCGTGTACACCGCATCGGAGCCGCTGATGGCCGGGCTGTAGATGAAGTCGCCCGCGTTGGAGATGCCGATGGTGTCCTCGCCGCCCGTGGGCATCTCCGGGGTGTTGAACGCCTCGAAGATGATGGCGCCGTCGTACCAGATCGCCCGCCCGCCGGGCGGGGTGTCGAGCAGGACCAGCCAGCCGGCCTTGCCCAGCGAGTTCACGTACGGCTGACCCAGTCCGGTGACAGTTCCGCCGTCGTTGCCGATCGGGTCGCCGACCTTCATGACGATCGACACGGGGGCCGGCTGGGCGCTCGCGACGGCGGCGCAGAGCCCGACGGCGGCGACCAGGGCCGAGCAACGGATTCCACTCTTACCCATCTTCACAACTCCTTCCTGCACAGCACCGCGGCACCGGGAAGAGAGATCCCGGCCGGTGTCTTGGGTTCCGGCGAGGAAAATGCCGGCACGACAGAAACCGGCCGTGCGCACGCCCGGCCGGGGTGCGCCAGTTTACAGGATCCCAAGGATTACGCCAGAGAAATTCCGCCGTGGCAGGATCGCCCGACGGGGCGGCCTACAGCTCCGGCGCGAACCCCCGCCGCAGGGTGTTCTCGCAGATCGCGCGGGGCTCCACGAACTGGAGGAGGTAGTCCGGCCCCCCCGCCTTCGAGCCCACGCCCGACATGCCGAAGCCTCCGAAGGGCTGGCGGGCCACCAGCGCCCCCGTCGAGCCGCGGTTGATGTAGAGGTTCCCGACCCGGAACTCCCGCTTGGCGACCTCGATGTGGGTCGGCTTTCGGCTGTACACCCCGCCGGTGAGCTTGTACGGCGAGGCGTTCGCCAGCTTCAGCGCCTCCTCGAAGTTGGGGGCGTGCATGATCGCGAGCACCGGGCCGAAGATCTCCTCCTGGGCGATGGTGTGGTGCGGCCCGACGTGCGAGAAGATGTGCGGGCCGACGTAGTGCTTCGCGCCCCCCGGCTGCCCCGCCGAGCCCTGCTGGGCGTCGGTCGTCGCCGGCCCCTGCTCGAGCCCCGGCGGCACGGGCATGGCCAGTTCCAGCACGCACCCCTCGGCCTTCGCCGTCTCGATGTAGCGCAGGATGCGGGCCTGGCTCTCCGCATCGATGACCGGGCCGACGTCGGTGCCCGGCTTGAGCGGGTCGCCGATCACCAGCGCCCTGGTCGCCTCGACCAGCCGCTGCGTCACGTGCCGGATCGCCGGGCCGTCCTCCCCCTCCGGGTCCACCACGATCAGGCGCGAGCACGCCGAGCACTTCTGCCCCTGGAAGCCGAACGCGCTGTACCGCACGCCGAGGACCGCCTCGTCGAGGTCCGCGCTGGTGTCGATGATGATCGCGTTCTTGCCCCCCATCTCGCAGACGACCTTCTTGACCCCCCACCACCGCTCCTGCTCGGGCTTGGTGTCCCCCGCCGCGCGGATGATGTCCAGCCCCACGGCCTTGGAGCCGGTGAAGGCGATCAGCGCCACCCGCGGGTCGCGCACCAGCGCGGCCCCGGTCGTCTCGCCGGGGGCGGGGCAGAAGTGCAGGGCATCCTTGGGCGCCCCGGCCTGCCAGAGGATGTCGCACATGATGCTCGCGATCCCCGGCGTCTGCTCCGCGGGCTTGACGACCACCGTGTTGCCCGTCACCAGGGCCGCGGTGGTCATCCCCGTGCAGATCGCCAGCGGGAAGTTCCACGGCGAGATCACCGCCGCGACGCCCCGCGGCTGGTACACCGCCTCGTCCAGCTCCCCGATGAACCGCCCGATCCGCTGCCGCTCGAAGAGGCCTACGGCGCAGCGCGCGTAGTACTCGCAGAAGTCGATCGCCTCGCAGACGTCGGCGTCGGCCTCGCGCCAGGTCTTCCCGGCCTCCTTGATCATCACCCCCGCCAGGGCATCGCGCTGCTCGCGCATCAGCGCCGCCGCCTTCGTGAGCACCGCCGCCCTCGCCCGCGGGTCGGCGTCCCGCCACGCGGGGAACGCCGCGGCCGCGCGGGCCACCATCTCCGCCGCCTGCTCGGGCGTCTTGTCGTTGGCGATCCGGGGCACCGTCGCCCGTGCGATCGCCTCCGCGAACGCCTTGCGCTGCGCGGCCTGCGAGAAGTCGCGGAACGACTCGTTGAAGAACGGCCGGTTGTCCCCGACCCCCGCCGGCGCGGGCGAGAGCCTGTGGCGCTCGGGGGCGATCCTGTACAGGTCCTGCCCGGCGGCCGGCGCCGAGCCGTGCGACGCCGCGCCGTTCACCGACCCGTTCGCCCCGGCCGGGGTGGGCGCGGCGTGCGGCGACGCCAGCAGCGCCCCCGTGTCCGCGTTGTCCAGGAACCCCGCCTTGAGCCAGCTCTCGTTGCTCGTGTTCTCCAGCAGGCGCCGGACCAGGTAGGCCATCCCCGGGATCATCTCCCCCACCGGCACGTACTCGCGGATCCGCAGCCCCATGTCCGCCGCGGCGTGCTTGAGCTGGTCCGCCATCCCGTGGAGCATCTGCAGCTCGAGCGCGGCGTGCGGCAGCCCCCGCGCCTCCAGCCCCGCCAGCGCCGCCGCGATGGAGCGCACGTTGTGCGACCCCAGCGCCAGCTTCACGCCCCCCTGGCCCTTCTCGCGCGGGCAGCTGTCCAGGAAGATCTCCGTCATCCGCTCGAAGCACGCGTCCGTCTCGCGCTTCGTCCCCCACACCGGGCAGGGCCAGCCCATCTGCTCGGCGTGGATGACCTGGTAGTCCCAGTACGCCCCCTTGACCAGCCGCACCGTCACCTGCTTGCCGGTGCGCTTCGCCCACTCGCAGATCCGCCGCGCATCGCCCTCGCCGCTCTTGAGATAGGCCTGCATCGCCAGGCCCGCGGCGAAGTCGTGCTTCTCGGCGCAGCGCATGAACAGCTCGAGCGTCAGGTCCTTGAGCGAGAACTGCTCCATGTCGAAGTTGACGAAGACGCCCGCCTTCCCGGCCGCCTCGAGGATCGGCCCCAGCCGGCGCATCAGGTCGCTGATCGACCCCTCCGTGTCGATCGGGTCGCACCGGGCCGAGAGCGACGAGATCTTCACCGACACGTTCGTCCGCGGGATCGGCCCGAGGTGGTCCGACTCCAGCCGCGGGTTCGGCGCCCACGCCGCCACGCTGGCGGGGAGGTTGTTGATCAGGTCGAGGTACTTCGCCTGGTACGCGTCCGCCTCCGCGTCCGAGACGCACGCCTCGCCCAGCAGGTCCACGCTGAAGGCGATCCCGTCCTTCCACAGGCTCTTCAGGTTGTCCAGCGCCGAGGCCGCGTCCGTCCCCGCGATGAACTTCCCCGCCATCGATTTGATCTGCCCCGCCATCGTTGAGGCCGTCAGCCCCTTGGCCAGCCCGCCGGCCCTCAGCGTCGTCTCCATCCCCGGCGGCAGCTTCACCCCCGGCTGGAACAGGTAGTCCGTGAGGTGGTCGTAAATGTCCTCGCTGCTGCGCAGCATCGGGAACGCATCCACGAACCGGAACAGCTGCACCTTGAAGTTCTGGTCCTGCATCGACCAGTTCATCAGCTTGTCGGAGTAGAACTTCGCCGACAGGATCCCCGACTTGTGCGACCGCGCCCGCGTCAGCATGTCCTCCCCGAGCTCCCGGATCCGCGGCTCCAGCGACGCGATCCGCGAGGGGCCGCCCGCGGCGCCGGGCGCTCCCTGCCCGGGGGCGCTCTGACCGGCGGTGGCGGGGACGCGGACCGGGCCGCGGCTGGCGGGGGAGGGGGCGGCGGGGCGTTTGGACTTGCGGCCGAAGAGGGCCATGGGCGTGGACTCCGGGGCGTACGGCTGGACGGTCGGCTGCGCCGGCATCTCCGGCCGCCGTGCGAAGTGTAAGCATCCCGTCCCGGCCCCCGTGCGCAGCTCCTCCGGAAGACGCTTCCGCGGCCAAACGACAGGCCCGCGGGGTGTTCCGCGGGTAGGCTCCGGGGTTGCACCCCCGCCGACGGCGGCGTAGCGTGCCCCGGCGAACCCAAATCCCGCGTATGGGGAAGGAAGGAGACGGCCGCGCCGTGGCATCGGTGGTGACCATCGGAACGTTCGACGGCGTGCACCTGGGGCACCGCGCCCTGATCGAGCGCGCCCGCGACCTGGCCGCCCGCCACACCGCCCCCGGGTCCGCGCCGCCCGAGGTCGTCGCCCTCGCCTTTGACCCCCACCCGCTGGAGGCCCTCCGACCTGCCGCCGCGCCCGCGCGTCTGAGCACCTTCCCCCAGCGCGAACGCTGGCTCCGGGCCGCGGGCGCCGACCGCGTCGTGCGCCTGGAGCCCACCCCCGAGCTCCTCTCCCTCGGCCCCGAAGAGTTCATCGAGCGCATCGTCCGCGACTACGCCCCCGTCGGGGCGGTCGAGGGGCGGGATTTCCGCTTCGGCCGATCCCGCGCCGGCGACGTCCACACCCTCGCCACCCTCGGCGGGCGCTACGGCTTCGAGGTCGAGGTCGTCGAGCCCGTGACTGCGGTCTTGGGCGATCACAGCGAGGTCACCGTCTCGAGCACGCTTGTCCGCTGGCTGATCCGCCACGGGCGCGTCCGCGACGCCGCGGCCCTCCTGGGGCGCTGCTACACCATTCCCGGCACCGTCGTGCAGGGCGACCGGCGCGGCCGGACCATCGGCTTCCCCACCGCCAACATCTCCACCCCCTGCCTTCTCCCCGCCGAGGGGATCTACGCCGGCCGCGCCCGGCTCGCCGACGGCCGCGTGCTCGCCGCGGCCATCCACGCCGGCGAGCGGCCGACCTTCCCGGGCGCGGGCGCGACGCTCGAGGCCTATCTCATGGGCGAGGGCATCGCCGGCCCCGGCGGCACGCCGGCGGAGGCCTGGAGGCCCCTCGCCGGGCTTCCCGAGTACGGCTGGACGCTGGAACTCGAGCTCATCGCGTGGCTGCGCGACCAGATCAAGTTCGAAACCATCCCCGCGCTCCTCGAGCAGATGGCCCGCGACTGCGAGCGGGCCAGGGTCCTCGCGGAGGCGCACGACACGCTGGCGACGGCCGCGCCGACGGAGGCGAGCAGATGACCGACTGGGCCTCGAACACCACGGCGACGCGGATCGCCCAGACGCTGCGCGGCGCCGCCCCCGGGCGCGTCATCGTCATCACCCACTCCAAGCCGGACGGCGACGCCGCGGGCTCCGCCTTCGCCCTGACCCGGGCTCTGCGGATCGCGGGCGTCCGGGCCGAGGTCTGGTTCGTCGGCCCGCTGCCGGGGTGGATGCCCAGCATCCAGGGCGACACGCCGATGCGGCTCTTCGCCGGCGGGAAGGACTGCGAGCCCGCCGATGGCGGCCCGTTCGACGCCGGTGAGGAGCCCGCGGCCATCGCCGTGCTCGACACGGGCTCCTGGTCGCAGCTCGCCGAGCTCCGCGGCTACCTCGAGCCCCGCGCCGACCGCGCTGTGCTCATTGACCATCACCTCCACGGCAACCCGGAAACCGCCGCGCAGCGCCTGATCGACTCCTCCGCCGCCTCCACCACCCAGCTCGTCGCCCCCGTCTGCGTCGAGGTCCTGGGGCTGAGCTCCGCCGCGCAGCTCCCCGTCGAGGTCGCCGAGCCGCTCTACCTCGGGCTGGCGACCGACACGGGCTGGTTCCGCCAGTCCAACACCACCCCGGAGGCCCTGCGCCTCGCGGCCGACCTCCTCGCCGCGGGGGTGGTTCACACCAAGCTCTTCGCGATCATTGAGCAGCAGGGGACCGCCGCGCGGCTGCGGTTGCTCAGCCGCGCCCTGGCCTCGCTCCGCATCGAGTGCGGCGGCAAGGTCGCCATCATGACGCTCCGGCGCGACGACTTCGCCGCCAGCGGCGCGGAGCGAAACGACACCACGGCCTTCATCGACCTGCCGATGACCATCCCGGAGGTGCAGGTCTCCGTGCTGGTCACCGAGGAGCGAACCTCCCAGGATGGGACGCCGCTGACCAAGCTCAGCCTGCGCAGCAAGCCCGGCGCCGACCCCGTGGACGTCAACGAGCTCGCGGGCAGACTCGGCGGCGGCGGCCACGCCCGCGCCGCGGGGGCCCGGTGCGAGCTCCCCGTGGATCAGGCGATCGCCAAGCTCCTGGAGGCGATGCGGTGAAGGACCGCGCCGACAAGCCCCGCTCCTCCCGTCCCCTCCACTCCCGCGGCCGGCCCACGAAACCCCCGCTGCGGGTCTTCACGACCACCCTCTGGGAGTACCCCAGCCAGCACTACGAGTCCTTCATCGTCAAGGACAAGGCCGGGGGCGCGCAGGTGCGCCGCACGCGGGGCCCCGGGATGCAGGGCGACCAGGCCTATGTCGGCGCCACCCCGAGCTGGGTCATCTGGCAGCTGCTGATGCGCTACACCCGCGAGAAGGACCTCGTCGTGGACCCGATGTGCGGCAGCGGCACCACGCTCGACGTCGCCCGCGACCTGGGCCGCCGCGCCCTGGGCTACGACCTCTCCCCCTCGCGCCCCGACATCTTCCGCGCCGACGCCCGGAAACTCCCGCTCGAGGACGAGATCGCCGATTTCGTCTTCCTCGACCCCCCCTACTCCACGCACGTGGACTACTCGGACGATCCCGCGTGCATCGGCAAGCTCGACGCCGCGCCGGACTCCCCCGACGGCGGCCGGGCGTACTACGCCGCGATGGAGCAGGTCTTCCGCGAGATCCACCGCGTCCTGAAGAACCGCCGCTACATGGCCGTCTACGTCAGCGACTCGTGGCGCAAGCGCAAGGGCCCGGCCGGCGAGGGCGCCGGCGTCTTCATGCCCATCGGCTTCGAGCTCTTCTCCATCCTCCGCGAGCGTTTCCGCCCCGTGGACATCATCGCCGTCGTCCGCCACAACGAGAAGCTCACCCGCGGCAACTGGCGCAGGGCCGCGGAGGAGGGGAACTTCTTCCTGCGGGGCTTCAACTACCTGATGATCTTCAAAAAGCAGGACTGAGTTCCATCCTTGGCACGGAGGCCGGGCGGGTGGCATGCTTGTGTATGCACAAGCATGACGGCGCGGCAGGACGCCGGCGATCTTGAAGGAATGCCCGGAGCCGGGCACCGAGGGCTCAGTGCCGGATGTCTGATCCCGCGGCAGGACCGCCTCGCCCGAGCACCTTCCCGATCCACTCCCCGGTCCCCTGCATCACCACGAAGAAGACGGGGATGAAGAACGGCGCGAGGAAGGTCGCGGCGAGCATGCCGCCGATGACGCCGGTGCCGATCGAGTGCCGCGCCGCCGCGCCCGCGCCGCTCGCCAGCGCCAGGGGCACCACGCCCAGGACGAACGCCAGCGAGGTCATCACGATCGGCCGGAACCGCAGCCGCGCCGCCTCCACCGCCGCCTGCGTCAGCGGCAGCCCCTCGCGGCGCCGCGCCACGGCGAACTCCACGATCAGGATCGCGTTCTTCGCCGACAGCCCCACCAGCGTCAGCAGGCCGATCTGGAAGTAGATGTCCTGCGTCAGCCCGCGCAGCATGATCGCCACCAGCGCCCCCAGCAGCGCGATCGGCACGCCCAGCAGCACCGCGATCGGCAGCGACCAGCGCTCGTACTGGGCCGCCAGCACCAGGAACACCACCACCAGCCCGAAGGCCAGCACGATCGGCGCCTGGTTCCCCGCCTCGATCTCCTGGTACGACGCCCCGCTCCACTCGAAGCCGAACCCCGCCGGCAGCGTCCGGGCGGCCAGCGCCTCGATCTCCTGGATCGCCGCGCCGCTGCTCATCCCGGCGGCGGGCGCACCCGTGACCTGGATGGACGGGAAGCCGTTGAAGTGGCTGACCACGTTGGGCCCGGAGCGGTACTCCGCGTCCACCACCCCCGAGAGGGGCACCATCTCCCCCCGCTGGTTGCGGACGAAGATCCCCTCGATGTCGCTCGGCTCGTCGCGGAACTGCGGCTCGGCCTGCAGCTGCACGCGCCAGATGCGCCCGAACTTGTTGAAGTCGTTGACGTACAGCGACCCGAAGTACGCCTGGAGCGTCTCGAAGACCTCCGCGATCGGCACGCCCATGATCTTGGTCCGCTCGCGGTCGAGGTCTACGAACAGCTGCGGCACGCTCATCCGGAGCGTGGCGTTGAGGTTCGTCAGGCGCGGGTCCTGCTGGGCCGCGGCGAGGAACTTGCCGCCGACGTCGGCGAGCTCCTCCACGCTCCCCCCGCCGCGGGCCTGCAGCTGCAGCTCGAAGCCGGCCTGCACGCCCAGGCCCTGGATCGGCGGCGGGTTGAGCGTCAGGACGAAGCCGTCGCGGAGCTGGGAGAACTCGGCGAAGGCCGCCCCGACGAGCGCGTTCACGCTCAGCGCGGGGTCTCGCCGCTCATCGAAGGGCTTGAGGGAGACGAACATGACGCCCGCGTTGCTGGCGTTGCCGCCGCCGGAGAGGATGTCGAACCCGCCGAGGGTCACCACGTGCGAGACCGCGGGGTGGTTGAGGAAGAAGTCCTCCGCGCGGCGCAGCACCGCGTCGGTGCGGTCCAGCGACGCCCCGTCGGGGAGCATCGCCACCGCCATCACGTACCCCTGGTCCTCCGCCGGGAGGAAGCCGGTGGGGATCCGCTGGAAGAGGCGGTAGGTCGAGAACCCAAGCGCCGCGAAGATCAGCAGCGTCAGCGCTCCGTACCGGATCGCCGCACGCACGCCGGCGGTGTACCCCGTCGTCAGCGCCCCGAAGGCCCGGTTGAACCACCGGAAGACCAGCGGCCGCCGCTCGTGCCCCGGGCGCAGCAGCAGGCGGCACAGCGCGGGGCTGAGCGTCAGCGCCACCAGGCCCGAGATCGACACCGAGATCGCGATGGTGATCGCGAACTGCCGGTAGATCTGCCCCGTCAGGCCTCCCAGGAACGCCACGGGCAGGAACACCGACGACAGCACCAGCACGATCGCGATCACCGGCCCGGTGACCTGCTGCATCGCCTTGATCGTCGCCTCCCGCGGCGGGAGCCGGTCCTGCTCCATCACCCGCTCGACGTTCTCCACCACGACGATCGCGTCGTCCACCACGATCCCGATCGCCAGCACCAGGCCGAAGAGCGTCAGGGTGTTGATGCTGAACCCCAGCGCCATCATCCCCGCGAACGTCCCGATCAGCGACACCGGGACCGCCAGCAGCGGGATCAGCGTCGCCCGCCACGACTGCAGGAAGACGAACACCACCACCAGCACGAGCAGCACCGCCTCGAAGAGCGTGTGCACCACCTCCTCGATCGAGTCGCTGACGAACGTCGTCGTGTTGAAGGGCAGGCCGTAGTACACCCCGGGGGGGAAGGACTTGGCGAGCTCCTCCATCGTCTCGGTCGCCGCGGCCACCGTGCTCAGCGCGTTCGAGCCCGTCTGGAGGTAGATCAGCATGATCGCCGTCGGCCGGCCGCTGAGCCGGCCGATCAGGTCGTACGACTGCGACCCCAGCTCCACCCTCGCCACGTCCCCCAGCCGGATCATCGATCCGTCCGGGTTGGCCCGCAGGATGATGTTCTCGTAGTCCTCGACCTCAGCCAGCCGCCCGCGCGTGATCAGCGGGACGGTCAGCTCCACCTCCTTCCCGAGCGGGCGCTGCGAGATCGTCCCGGCCGGGAAGACGGCGTTCTGCTCCCGCACCGCCGCGGCGACGTCCGAGACGGTCAGGTTCCGCGCCGCCAGCCGGTCGGGGTTGACCCACAGACGCATCGCGTAGTCGCGCGACCCGAAGACCGTCACGTCGCCCACGCCCGGCACCCGCCGCAGCGCATCGGCGAGGTTGATCGTGGCGTAGTTGCTCAGGAAGACCTCGTCGTGGCTCGGGTCCTCCGACTGGAGGGTGAAGGCGCCGAGGATGTTCGTCGAGGCCTTGGTGACGGTCAGGCCCTGGCGCATGACCTCCTGCGGCAGGCGGGGCTCGGCCCGCGCCACGCGGTTCTGCACCTCCACCGCCGCGATGTCCTGGTCCGTGCCGATCTCGAAGGTCGCCACCACCGTGGCGGTCCCGGTGTTGGTGCTCGTCGAGCTGTGGTAGATCAGCCCGGGGATGCCGCTGAGCTGCTCCTCGATCGGCGCCGCGACGGACTCGGCGACCGTCTGGGCGTCGGCGCCCGGGTAGGTCGCGCGGACCTGGATCGTCGGCGGCACGATCTCCGGGTACCGCGCGATCGGCAGCATGAATATCGAGACCCCGCCGACCAGCACGATCAGCAGCGACAGCACGGACGAGAAGACGGGCCGGTCGATGAAGAAGCGGGAGATCATGCGTGGTTGGCCCCTGTCTCAGCGGTCCTGCGTCGGGGCCGGCGCGTCCCCGCCCTCGCTCCCGACCCCCGCCGGCAGCTGCATCCCTTCGCCGTCGGGCTGGATGCTGATCGTCTCCCCGATGCGGACCGGCATCCCCGGCCGCAGCATCATGATCCGGTCCACGATGACACGGTCGCCCTCGTGGAGGCCGTCGTTCACGATCCAGTTGTCCCCCAACCACTCGCCGAGCGTCACCCGGCGCGGCTGGGCCGTCCCGTCCTCGGCCACGACGTACACCGACGCCCCGGTCGGCGACTGGATGACCGCCCGCTGGGGCACGAGCACCGCCCCCAGCCGCTGGATGCCCATCGACGTGACCCGCACGAACTGCCCCGGCAGGAGCCGCCGATCCGGGTTGGGCACCACGCCGCGCATCAGCGACGTCCCGGTCGTCGGCTCGACCTGGATGCCGATCAGGTCCAGGTGCCCCAGGTGCGGGTAGATCGACCCGTTGGCCAGCTCCAGCCTCAGCGGCACCCGCCCTCCCTCGGGCAAGCGGACCTTGCCCGCCGCGATCAGCTGCTGCCAGTTGAGCAGCTCCTGCTCGCTCACGGAGAAGGTGACGTAGAGCGGGTCCTGCTGCTGCACCGTCGCCAGCAGCCCCTCCGGCCCCCCCTGCACGTACGTGCCGGGGTCCTTGAGCGACTGGCCGATGACGCCGTTGATCGGCGACTCGATGGTCGTGTACCCGAGCTCGAGCTCGGCCTGGAAGAGCCGGGCCTCCTCGAGCTGCACCTCGGCGCGGGCGACCAGCTCGTCGGTCTCCCACTGGTCCAGCTCCGTCGGGCTCGCGGCCCCCCGCTCGGCCGCCTCGCGCAGGCGCTGCGCCTGCCGGCTGGCCCGCTCCAGGCGGGCCCTGGCGTTCTCGAGCCTCGCCTTGGCGACGGCGAGCTCGGCCTCGAACGGCCTGGGGTCGATGCGGTACAGCTGCTGGCCCGCGGTGACCGTTCCCCCTTCTTCGAAGGTTCGCTCTTCGAGGAAGCCGTTGACGCGGGCGCGGATCTCGACCTCCTGCGACGCCTCGGTCCGGCCGAGGTACCGCGGCCGCAGGGGCACCGCCTGCTCCTTGACCACGACGACGGCCACCTCCATCGGCTCCATCTGCCCGCCGCCCGGGGGGCCGCCGTGCCCGCCGCCCGCGGAGCCTCGATCGGACTGGAAGTAGATGAACGCCCCGATCGCCACCGCGAGCAGGAGCACGGCCACCAGCAGCCGCGCGACCGTCCGCAGCACGCGCCCGCCGAGGGACCCGTTGCGCCCTGGACGCGGTGCCTGATTCGGCTCAACGTTCGGATCTGCGGCCACGTTTGCCTCCATGGGCCCCCGCTCCCTCGCGGCGGGACCGACCGGGCTCGGCCCGGCGCAGCTCGCGCCGGGCCAGCTCCTCCGGGGTCAGGATGCCCCGGAAGACCACGTCGATCACATCGTCCGCGCGCGTCGCGAATCCCACCCGCCGCCCGGAGAAATAGTTCGTGAAGATCACCCCGTACAGCAGGTCGCCGATCACGGCCGACGGCCGGCCCGGGGGCATCCGCCGCACCCGCCCCTCGTCCATCAGCCGGCGGTAGAGCGACTCCCACAGCTTCGCGTTCGCCCGGCGGTAGCGGTAGTACGTCGGCCGCCGGCGGTCGCGGAACTCCGCCCGCTCCTGGATCAGGAGCTCCGCGTGTTCGGGGAACTCGTCGAAGTACCCCAGGAAAGCCCGGATGGCGTGCTCGATGCGGTCGATCGGGTCGTCGCTCGGGGCGTTCTCGATCCGGGCGAGCAGCTCGGCCATGATGGCGTCCGCGGCCTCGCCGAAGAGGTCCCGCTTGGTCTTGAAATAGCGGTAGAGCGTCCCCTTGGCGCAGCCGAGCTCGGCGGCGACGGCGTCGAGGTCGGCGTTGGGGAAGCCGACCCGGGCGAAGTGCTGCGTCGCGCAGCGCAGGATCTCCCCGCGCCGCCGCTGCGTGTTGACGGGATCCCTGGGTCTCCCGGGGGAAGCGGGGGTGCGGGATGGCTTGGCGCGGCGGGGGGGCATCGAGGTGATGATTGACTGACTCGTCAGTCACTATATTCCGCGGGGGCCGGGCGTCCAGCACAAAGCGACGAGATCGCCGGCAGTTTCACCCCTGAATCAGCGGCCGCCCGCTCCCCCGTCCCGGCGTTCCTTCATGCCCTCTCGCTCCCGCCGGCGGAGGCGGAAGGCGAGCGCGGCCATCGCCAGCCCCCCCACGACCGCGATCGCCCCCAGCGCGACGCCCGCCGGCGACCGCCACCCCTCGCCGAGCTCCGGCACGAGGTCCGTGTAGGCGACGAAGCTCGGGAGTGAAAAGACCACCCCCACGACGATGAGCAGGAGCCCGGCGCGGAAGCAGAGCGAGCTTCGGTTGAGCATGCGGCGGTTCTCCCCTTGGCGATCAGGCGGACGCGGCCGTCGGCGCGGGCGCAGCGGACAGGATCCACCCCCCTCCGAGCACCACATCCGGCTTCTCCCGGCTGTAGAGGACGAGCGCCTGCCCCGGGGCGACGGCCTCCTGCGGGGCATCGAAGGCGACCTCGAAGGCCCCGGTGCGCCCCGAGGGCGTCGGCGACGTCAGGTCCGGGAGCCGGCGCGCCCTCGCCGGCACGGCCTGGGTGTTGTACCGGAACTTCGCGAGCGCGGGCGTCCACGCGTCGAACAGCCCCGGGTCCACCAGCCAGTTGGCCTCTCCGGCGATGCAGCCGGCGGTACGGAGCATCTCGCGCGGGCCGACGGTGACGGTGTTCGCGGCGGGATCCTTGCCGACGACGAAGATGGGGTACCCCATCGCGACGCCGACGCCGCGGCGCTGGCCGATGGTGAAGCGGTGCTGGCCGGCGTGCTCCCCCACCGTCCGACCGTCGGCGTCGATGATCCGCCCGGGCCTCGCGGCGTCGGGGCGCCGGCGGTCCACCAGGCCCGCGTAGTCGTTGTCCGGAACGAAGCAGATCTCCTGCGAATCGGGCTTGTCGAAGACGGGCAGGCCGAGCTCCTTCGCCAGCTCGCGGACGCGGGGCTTCTCCATCTCGCCGATGGGCAGCAGCATCGCGTCCAGCCGGTCTCGGGGCACGCCGAAGAGGACGTAGGACTGGTCCTTCGAGTGATCGACGCCGCGGAGGAGTCGGCCCGTGTGCGTCCGCGCGTAGTGTCCGGAGGCGACGAACTCGGCGCCGATCTGCCGGGCGTACTCGTGCAGCTTGCCGAACTTGAGCCAGTCGTTGCAGCGGACGCACGGGTTGGGCGTGCGGCCCGCGGCGTACTCGTCCACGAAATAGTCGATGATCCGGCCGAAGTCGCGCTTGAAGTTGCAGACGTAGAAGGGCACGCCCAGCTCCGCGGCGACGAGCCGGGCGTCGGCGGCGTCGTTGATGGAGCAGCACCCCTGGTGACCGATGCGGACCTCCGCCGGGTCGCACGCCGCCGCCGCGGCGGCCTCGCCGGGGATCAACTCGTCGAGCGTCTCGCCGGGGGAGCCCAGACGCATGAAGCAGCCGACGACGTCGTATCCCCGGCGCAGCAGCACCGCCGCGGCGACGGAGGAGTCCACGCCGCCGGACATCGCCACGAGGACCTTGGGCTTGGTCGGCCGCATCAAGGATGATCGTAGAGGGGCGACGAGCGTCGCACGGGGCCCGCTACTCCCCGGCGACGTCGTACGGGTTGGGGGCCGGGGACTTCTTCTTGGCCATGCCCTTGGCGGCGTTCCCCGGGGCGAGGGAGCGCGTCGGCGGCGGATCGACCTCGGAGCCGGCGGCGAGCCGGAAGCCCGGCAGCGAGGTGAGATCGACGCCGGTGTCGGCGAGGGCGCCGCGCTGCGCCTCGGCGGCGGAACGCTCGCGGAAGCGTTCGTCGCGCTGCTTCACCGCCCGGTGGTTCGCCACGGCCCAGGCCGCGTTGTGGCGCATGCACCACAGGCACCACGTCAGCGTCAGCGCGGGGAGCATCAGGACCGCGACGCCGATGACCAGAAAGGCGGTCATGACCGCCGCCTTGCCCGCGAGCAGCCACTCGGCCAGCCGCAGCGCCCCGCCGCCGACGCCGATGATCGAGGCGGGGATGAGGGCGACGAGGAACGTCAGCATCCGCAGCCGCATGGCGGTCGAGGTGTCGCTCGCCCAGTAGCCGAGGTTCGAGACGAAGATGCACACCGGGATCAGCCCGACGGACCCGACGCCCGCGGCGACCATCGCCGCCTCGTTGAGCCAATCGAACTTCGTCGCGTTCCGCATCACCGCGGCGACCCACGCCCCGGCCAGGCCCGCGGAGAGGATCCAGAAGGCCTGGGTGATGCGGCTGGCGAGGCGGAGGCCGAGCCATTCGCGCATCCGGTTCTGCGCCGACAGCTCGCTCGCCGGGCGCGGCCGGGCGACCAGCATGACCCCGATCCACCACGTCACCGCCCCGCCCGCGTAGATCAGCGCCCCGCCGGCGTTGGGCTGAGCGCCGAGCCAGAGGATCCCCGCGGCCAGCGCGAGCCACCCGAAGAACATGAGGTTCGTCCCGAGGGCGAGCACGCGGAGGTACCGGATCGGGGCCTCGGTGATCGGCTCCTCGCCGAAGCGGGAGAGCGACTTCGGCTGGATCGGCTTGCCGCACTCCGGGCACTTCGCGTTGTTCATCAGCCCGACGAGGTCGTACCCGCAGAAGCGGCACGGGGTCGGCTCGCTGATCATCTTCGGCGGGACGGCCCGCTTGAGCATCCGGGGGTCGATCACCATCAGCGCAGTGTACCGCGCCGGAGAACGACGCTGCGGGCCGGTCCCGCGGCGGGGGGCGTCCGGGGGGCCGCTACCCCGGCGTGGCCGCGGGGGCGGGGCCCCCGGCCGCCGCGGCACGCTCCATTTCCGAGGCCGCCCGCTCGCGTTTGAGGAGGAAGCGGAGGCGGTCGATCAGCACGATGTAGGCGATCAGCGCGCCGAAGCTGGTGATCCCCAGCAGCGGGAGGCCGAAGCAGGCGAGGATGCCGACGATTGTTCCGAGGTACGCCGTGGCCTGGCCGCTGATGGCGGCCAGCAGCATCAGCACCAGGAGCCCGCCCCAGCCGCCGACGACCACCCAGCCGAGCTTCCTCATGTACCTGGCGTGCGAGCCGAGCGAGGCGTCCGGGATTCGGCCCGCGAGGTGGCCGACGTAGGTCATCGCGGCGAAGTAGCTCACGGCCCACGCAATCGCGGACGCGGTTCCGATGGTCCCGCTGATGACCGACACCGCCACGGCGCTCACCGCGCTGGGAGCGAGGATGGCGATGACCGCATCAAAGGCGAAGGAGAGCAGGGCCGCGGCGAGCTGCACCGCCACGCCGGCCCGAAGGATGCGGCGCGACCGCCACCCTGGGGCGCCGGGGGAGAGCGCCGGATCGGGGGTCGAGATGAGCCACCACCCCCAGAGCGCGACAACCGACACCGCGAACCAGAGGCCCCCGCCGACCATGTCCAGGGCGCCCGGGGGAACCGACACGTTGAGAACGCGCTTGCCGCCCCAGGTCACAAGCAGCGCGAACAGGATCGTCAGGGCCACGCCGACGACCATGAACAGGATGGAGAGCTCGACCATGATCGAGCCGCGGTGCAGCAGGGCCAGGTGCGCGGGGGCGCTGTAGCGAAGAAACGGGTCGCTCATCGACAGCCGAACCGCGGTCGCGCACTCGGGGCACGCGCCGGCGACCTCCAGGCCGCGGAGGTTGTAGCCGCAGGCGACGCACGGCCAGTCCGATGGGACCCTCACGGGCGAGGAGAGCGTCTCGTGCTGCATCGCGAAGGCTCACGAGAAGGGCGGGGTGGGCGCCCCTTCCCCTCCCCCCGCTGCCGCGCCCGCTGCGTGCCTCAGGCCCGCACGGCCGACGCGGCTTCCACGGCGTTGCGGAAGATCATCCGCCCCGGTGTGTCGCCGCGGCGGGCTTCCTCGGAAAGGCGGGTCCAGAAGGGGTGGTGGACCCAGTCGAGGTACCGCTCCGGGTGGGGCATCAGGCCGAAGATCCGGCCGGAAGCGTCGCAGATCCCCGCGACGCCCGCGGCGGAGCCGTTGGGGTCGTCGAGGTAGCGCAGCGCGATCTGGTTCCCCTCCTCGAGCCGGCGCAAGACCTCCGGGGAGTCGGCGATGAACCGGCCCTCGCCGTGAGCAACGGGGAGGCGCAGGACGTCGTCGGCCACCCGGCCGGTGAAGCGCTCCGCGAGGCTGCGGGTCCAGATGCAGGGGGAGTCGGGGTTGGCTTCAACGCGGACCCAGCAGTCCACAAACCGGCCGGAGGCGTTGGCCGCGAGGGCAACCTCCTGCCGCGGCGGGCGGTCCTCGGGCCAGTCCTCACCCGGGCGGGGCCCCGGGAGCAGGCCGACTTGCACGAGGACCTGGAAGCCGTTGCAGACGCCGATCATCGGGCAGCCGCGCTGGGCCGCGGCCCGCAGGGCGGGGTAGAGCCGCTCGCGCAGGCGCATGGCGAAGATGCGGCCCGAGGCGACGTCGTCGCCGTAGGAAAACCCCCCCGGGAAGCCCAGGAGGTCGAAATCCTCGAGCCTCGCCGGGTCGGCGATGAGGCGGTCGAGGTGCATGAGCGTGGTTCTCGCGCCGGCGAGTTCAAAGGCGCGAACGAGCTCGGCGTCGCAGTTGGTCCCGGCGGTGCGGATGACGAGGGCGGCGGGCGCTTGGGGGGAAGGGGGGGGCATGCCATACACTAGGTTCGTGACGCCCGGTTCGGGGACCGGGCGTTCCCCATGGACCCCGCACCCGACAGCATCCCCGAAACGTCGAAGAGAGGAAAGTCCAGATGCCGAGCGTCTTCCCGTTCCGCGCTGTTCAGTTCGCCCAGATGGCCTCCGGCAAGCCGGGCTCGCCCGCGGACATCAGCGCCCTGGTCGCCCCCCCTTACGACGTGCTGGACGCGGAGGGGAAGGCGAAGCTGCTGGCCAAGAACAGCCGGAACATCGTCGGGATCGACCTGCCGCACATCCCGGCGAAGGAGCTCGGCCCGGCGTCGGCGTATCAGGATGCCGCCGCGAAGCTCAGCGCCGCGCTGGCCGACGGGACGATGGTCCAGCGGCAGACGCCGGCGATGTTCGTCTACCGGCAGACGTTCACGGACATCAGCGGCAAGAAGGTGCAGCGGACCGGGATGGCGTGCACGGTCGAGACCGTGCCCTTCGGCCCGCGCGACGGCGGGGGGATTCTGCCGCACGAGGAGACCTTCTCCGGCCCGAAGGAGGACCGGATGGCCCTGATGAAGGCGACGCAGGCGCAGCTGTCGCCGATCTTCGGGCTGCATCAGGACGAGAGCGGCGCGGCGACGCGGCTGCTGCACTCCATCGCGGCCGGCCGCGGGCCCGACGCCGTCGCCACCACCAACGACGGGACCCTGCACGAGATCTGGACGGTCGATGATGAGCAGACGATCGCGGCGTACCGCGACGCGCTGGCCGGGGAGGATGTGTTCATCGCCGACGGGCACCACCGGTACAACACCGCGCTGAACTACCTCCGCGCGCTGGAGGAGGCGGGGGCCGTCCCCGCGGACCACCCGGCCCGGCGGGTCATGATCGTGCTGGTGGGGATGTCGGACCCCGGGCTGGTGATCTGGCCGACGCACCGCGTGCTGGGCGGCATGTCGTCCTGGAGCTGGGGCGCCTTCGCCAAGGCGGCGGAGGGGAAGCTGGCGATCGCGCCGGCCGCGGGCGGCCTGGGCGAGATCGAGGCGAACATGGCCAGGGCCGTGGCCGGCGGGGCGACGAACGTCCTCGGGCTCGTGGATTTCGCCACCGGCAACTGCTACACGGCGACCCCGACGGCCAAGGACCCGCTGGCTTCCCAGTTCCCCGACAAGCCGGAGGCGTGGCGGACGCTGGACGTCGCGCTGGTGCAGTACCTCGTCGTCGAGGGGATCTGCCAGCCCGCGCTCAACGGGGGCAACCCGGTGAAGTGGGCCTTCCCGCACACGATCGAGGAGGTCCGGGAGATCGGCGAGGGGAAGGAGAAGGGGTCCGGCGGGGGCAAGGCGTTCACGCCGCAGCTTGGCGTGATCCTCGCGCCGACGCCGCTGGAGGCCGTCCGCGCCGTGAGCCGGGCCAACGAGCTGATGCCTCAGAAGAGCACGTTCTTCTATCCGAAGCTCGCGACCGGGCTGTTCGTGAACTCGGTCAAGTAGACCGGGCCGGGACATCCCGGGTCGCCGCGACAAGGAGCCGTCGATGCGCACGCTGAAGATCGTCCCCGTCGTGGCCGCGTTGTCCGTCTCACCCGCCGCGCTGCTCGCCCAGCCCGAGCCGCCGCCGATGCCCCCGCCGCGCCCGGAGCCGGAGCACCGGCACGACCACCGCCAGCCGCCGATGATCAGCGTCACCGGCCGGGCGGAGGTCGCGGCGCGCCCGGACCTGGCCGTGGTGCGGCTGGGGGCGACGGTGCAGGCGGAGACGGCGGCGGAAGCGCACGGGCGGGTCAGCCAGATCATGGCCGCGGCGATCGAGCAGATCCGCGCCCTGGGCATCCCGGAGGAGGACATCTCCACCGCCTCGCTCAACATCTTCCCGGTCTACTCCCAGCCCCGCCCGCGCGAGGAGACGTTCGAGCCGCGGATCATCGGCTACCGGGCCAGCAACACGATCCGGATAGAGCTGACCAACCTCGACGCCGTGGGCGGGGTCATCGACACGGCGATCGCGGCGGGGGCCAACCAGTTCGAGGGGCTCTCCTTCGAGCTGCGCGACGACTCGGCCATACGGATGCGAGCCCTGCGCCAGGCGTCGCAGCAGGCGCGGGCCAAGGCCGAGGCGATCGCCTCGGCGCTGGACGTCCGTCTCGAAGGGCTCCAGGAGGCCGCGGAGGCGAACGCCGGGGTCGTCTACCCGCAGATGCAGCGTTTCGCCGGGCGGGAGATGCTGGCGATGGACGCCGCGGCGACGCCGGTGCAGCCGGGGCAGGTGCGCGTGGAGGCGGTGGTGACCCTGTCGTACCGCGTCAGCCCGGGAGGCGAGGCGGGGCCGGGGCGGGAGTGACGGGGGCGCCGCGCAGTGGTGTAGCGGCTCGCTCCCCACCCGGCGCACTACAGTGGACCCGGGCGGGGCCGCGCAGGTGCACCACGACGTATGGCAGCCGCCACTAGGGACAACTCGCCGCGGGAGGACGGGACGCGGGGCGCGCCGGCCCTCTCGGGGCTGGGGCGCTACCACCGCCAGATGCTCCTCCCCGGCGTTGGGGAAGAGGGTCAGCGGCGGCTGCTGGAATCGCGCGCCTTGATCGTCGGGTGCGGGGCCCTGGGGACGGTCATCGCGGACCTGCTGACCCGGGCGGGGGTGGGCGAACTGACGATCGTGGACCGCGACGTGGTGGAGGCGACGAACCTGCAGCGGCAGACGCTCTTCGACGAGGCGGACGCCGCGGCGGGGGTTCCGAAGGCCGAGGCCGCGGCAACGAAGCTCCGCGCGGTCAACTCCGGCGTTCGCATCGAGGCCGTCGTCGCCGACTTCGGCCCCCGCACCGCGGAGAAGATCGCCCGCGGCCGGAACGGGGAGATGCCCGGCGTCATCGTGGACGGGACCGACAACTACCAGACCCGCTACCTGCTCAACGACCTGGCGGTCGCCCGCGGCGTGCCGTACATCTATGGCGGGGCCGTGGGGACGGCCGGGATGTCCATGACGATCGTCCCGGGGCGGACGCCGTGCCTGCGCTGCATCTTCCCCGACCTGCCGGCGCCGGGCTCGACGCCGACGTGCGACACCGCCGGGGTGCTTGGGCCGGTGACGGCGACGGTGGGGGCGTACGAGGCGGCGGAGGCGATCAAGGTGCTCCTGGGGAGGATGGATGCGCTCAGCCGCGGCCTGGTGCAGTTCGACCTGTGGGGGGGCGGGCCGCGCCGGATTGACCTGGGCGGGGCGCAGCCGGAGTGTCCGTGCTGCGGACGGCGAGAGTTCCCGTTCCTTGACGGGAGCATCGCGGCCCGTGCGGCGGTGCTGTGCGGGCGGGACTCGGTGCAGGTCAACCCGCCGCCGGAGATCGTCCGGTCGCGGCTCGACCTCGGGGCGCTCGCGGAGCGGCTCGCCGAGCACGGGAGCTTCGAGGCCACCCGGCTGCTCGTCCGCGGCATCTTGCGCGAGGAAGGGCTGGAGCTGACCGTCTTCCCGGACGCCCGCGCCATCATCAAGGGAACAACCGAGCCGGGGATCGCGATGGCGGTGTACGCCCGATACGTCGGGGTCTAAGGTGGAGGATCGGGGAGGGACCGACTGCTTCGGAAGGAGAATGAACCATGGGAGTTGTCGCCGACATCATCACCGCGAACCTGAAGGTCTCGATCGACGTCGGGCAGGCGATGCTCAAGGACGTTTCGGCCGCGAGCTTCGCCCGCATGCCGGTCAAGGACGGCGTGGTGGTCAACACGAACCACCCGGCGTTCGTCTACGGGCACCTGACGCTCTACGGGCCGCGGCTGCTCGCGATGGTGGGGAAGGAGTCGGCGGCCGTCCCCGCGCCGGAGGGGTTCGAGGGGCTGTTCAAGGCCGGCGTAGACTGCCAGGACGACCCTGAGGGGAAGATCTACCCGGCGATGCCGGTGATCGTGGACGCCTTCCTGCGGTGCAACAAGGCCGCTCTGGACGGCCTTGCGGACGTGCCGGACGAGGTCTTCGCGAAGCCGAACCCCGCCGAGGGGCGGTTCAAGGAAATGTTCCCGACGCTCGGCGGCGCGGTGGCATTCCTGGCCGGGTCGCACCCGATGAACCACTTCGGCCAGATCAGCACGTGGCGGCGGCTGATGGGGTTGAGCCGGGCGTTCTGACTCGGGGCCATGATCGACGATGCTGAGTCGGGCGGCTCGCAGGCGCCCGCAATACCGACGAGCCAGCGCCTCAGGAACGCGCTGATGCCGGCGCTGTTCACCTCGCCGTCCCCATCGAAGTCCCCCGCGGCCGCACCCCCCTGGACGCTCGCGAGCTGGGCCTGCAGGAACAATGGAAGAGCGGACGGCCGACTCGACCGGTACGGTGGCGGGGCCAGGGTACCTTGCCCGCCGCGGAGGCCTCTATGGGAGGTTTGGCGGCGGCGTCGGAGCTTGCGCCATCGGGGTGGTGACGAGAAGGGGCGAGTTGTTGTTCGCCCTTTACTCGGCACCCTTTCGCACAAAGCCCTTGCGTGGGCCTCAGAAAGCACTATTCTGGATGCATCTATCCCGCGGGCACGACCACCGATCTGGCGTTTTGCGGACGCATCGCCGCGTTCCCGCGTGATCCTTGTCTTCCCCCCGGATCCGAGGGATCCAATCGAAAAGGAGCGCACGATGAGCAAAGGGAGCGGACGCACGCGGTGTGCATTTGCGGCTGGAGTGATGGCGGCGCTGGCGGGCGGCGGCGTCGCTCAGGCCCAGCTGTCGCAGGGGCCGGACGTGGTCTACAGCGACTGCGTTGATATCACGAACTGGGGAGCGGTGGGCGGGATCCGCGGGTATTCGCTGGGGAGCTACACCTGCAACATCGGCAACCAGAACCTCCGCTGGGGGAACACATGGAGCGGCACGCCCGCGCTGGCGATGAACGCGTACCGCCTGGCCAACGGCCGCCTCGAGCAGATCGGGATGAGCTGGGTGAAGTACTCGTGCTGCGCCGCGGTGGGCAACGGGTGCGGGCTGGGGTGCAACGGGCAGGGGAGCTCCGTGCTCGGCGTCGGCTGCCGCGACATCTACACCGCGTCGTACAACGGCGGGCAGAGCCGGCTCGGGCCCCGCTCGCAGGTCAACCCCTCCACGGGGCAGATCACGCGCGACCCCGGCTCGAGCGGGAACGCGATCTTCCGGCGCCTGCAGGTTCACGAATCGGACCTGAACCCCACGCTCAACCCGGGTGCGCTGTACTTCGTCGAGGGCGTGTACGTCGCCTCGGACGACGCCCCGCTGCTGGCCAACGGCGCGAACGCGGCGAACAACGCGTCGTACAAGCGGGTGACGGTCGGCACGAACTACGCGCTGAACGTCACCGGCTCGATGCAGGTCGGCGTCCCGGCGATCGCGGCGTGGCGGGACCACGGCAACGGCCTGAACACCCCGGACCCCAACGTCGTGATCAGCACCTACACCGTTCCGGGGGACGGGATCTTCTACGTCGCGTGCAGGCCGATCGACCTGGGCAACGGCCGGTGGCGCTACGAGTACGCCGTGTTCAACATGAACTCGCACCGCGCGGCGGGGTCGCTGTCGGTCCCCGTCTCCTCGTCCGTGAACGTCTCCGGGGTCGGCTTCAAGGACGTGGACTACCACTCCGGCGAGCCGTACGACAACACGGACTGGGTGGTCAACGTCGGGGGCGGCGCGGCGGTGTGGAGCAGCCCGCAGACCTTCGAGCAGAACCCCAACTCCAACGCGCTGCGCTGGGGGACGATGTACAACTTCTGGTTCGAGGCGGATGAGGCCCCCGTCCTCGGCGAGGTCAGCATCGGGCTGTTCCGGCCTGGGGCCGCGGGCGAGCCGGCGTCGTTCCAGGTCGAGGCGCCGGTGCCCGGCGGCGGCTGCCGCGTGGACTGGAACGGCGATGAGTCGGTGAACTCGTCGGACATCTCCGAGTTCCTGAGCACGTGGGTGGCCGACGTCCAGAACGGGACGCTCAACGCCGACTTCGACGGGACGGGCCAGGTCAGCTCGAACGACATCGCGGCGTTCCTGAACGCGTGGCTCGACGCGGTCGCCGGCGGGTGCTGAAACCTCCGACACGGTGAAGATGTGTTCATCCCGCGGCCGGCCCCGTGCCGGCCGCGGCTATTTTTGTGGCCCGCGGTTTCACTCGGGTTTCTAGGGGGTGCCGCGGGGACGATCTGCCTGTATGCTGCACCGCGACGACGAACACGCCTGGCGCTGGAGGTCTCGATGGCTCACGCCGATGTGCCGTTGCCCCAGATTCGTCCGCTGGGCGCCACGGCCCGTCGCGACCGGTGGTGGGCGCAGCCGCTGATCGTCTTCGTCGGGCTCGCGGCGTTCATCGTGTACGCGACGTGGGCCGCGCTGCAGGGGGAGCACTACTCGTACGACGGGAACGGGGCGAACTACCTGTCGCCCTTCTACTCCCCTCTGCTCTGGGGGCACGGGACGCACGCGTGGCTGGGGGAGGGACCGCCGTCGTGGTGGCCGTCGTGGCTGCTCTTCTCGCCCGCGCTGCTGATCCTCTGGGCGCCGGGCGGGTTCCGGCTGACGTGCTACTACTACCGCGGGGCGTACTACAAGGCCTTCTGGGGCGACCCGCCGGCGTGCGCGGTCGGAGAGCCGGGGTTCCGCGGCCGGCGGTACCGCGGCGAGGCGAAGCTGCCCCTGGTCCTTCAGAATGTGCACCGCTACTTCCTGTACCTGGCGCTGCTGTTCCTGGTCGTCCTGTCGTACGACGCGGTCGAGTCGTACCGGTTCGGCGAGCCCGGAAGCAGGAAGTTCGGGATCGGGGTCGGGTCGATCATCCTCACGCTCAATCCCATCTTCCTGACGGGTTACACGCTGGGGTGCCATTCGCTGCGGCACCTCGTCGGCGGGCGGATCGACCAGTTCTCGCGCCGGCCGGCGCAGAAGAAGGCGTGGGACTGCGTGAGCTGCCTGAATCGGCGGCACATGATCTGGGCGTGGGTCAGCCTGATCTGGGTCGCGCTGGCGGACCTGTATGTGCGGCTCTGTTCGATGGGCGTGATTACGGATTATCGCCTTGTGTAGCGGGGCGCACGTGGCTCGCGACGTGCTGCGTGCTGGGTGCTGAGTCGCGTGGGGAGAGAGGGAGCCGGAGGAGACCATGGGCGTGACTCGAATCGAGGACCTGGTCGCGTGGCAGCGAGCCCGGGCGCTGACACCTGATGTGCATATGGCGACTCGCGAAGGGCCGTCCGCACGCGACTTTGGCTTGTCGAGCCAGATCCAGCGGGCGTCGGTGTCGGTGATGTCGAACATCGCCGAAGGTATCGAACGAGCAAGGCCGGCGGAGTTCCATCAGTCGCTCTCGACCGCGAAGGCGTCGTGCGCCGAGGTGCGGTCGCTTCTGTATGTCGGGCTCGACGTCGGGCACCTCGGTGAAGAGCGGTTCGCCGCGCTCATGGACCTAGCGACGCAGACTGCGAACGTGACCGGCGCTCTACGGGCCTCAGTCGGGCGGCGCCGGAACTTCACGACGGTCAGGCCCGCTCGTGCGAGATCCGGCGTCCAGCCCGAGACAGCCGACGGCGCCCCAGCACCCAGCACGCAGCACTCAGCACCCCGCCATCCGGCCTCTGCCCGCCCGAGGAGCTACTGATGGAATACCAGATCCACAAGCACGACGTCCTCGTGGTCGGAGCCGGCGGCGCTGGTCTCCGGGCCGCGATCGAGGCGGCGGCGTCGGGGGCGCGGGTGGGGCTGGTGTGCAAGTCGCTGCTGGGCAAGGCGCACACGGTGATGGCCGAAGGGGGGATGGCCGCGGCGCTGGCGAACGTGGACGACCGCGACGGCTGGCGGGTGCACTTCGCGGACACGATGCGGGGCGGGCAGTACCTCAACAACTGGCGCATGGCCGAGCTGCACGCGAAGGAAGCCCCCGAGCGCGTGAAGGAGCTGGAGGCGTGGGGGGCGGTCTTCGACCGGACGAAGGACGGGCGGATCCTGCAGCGGAACTTCGGGGGCCACCGCTACCCGCGGCTGGCGCACGTGGGCGACCGCACCGGCCTGGAGATGATCCGCACGCTGCAGGACAACGGGATCCACCGGGGGATGGACGTGTTCATGGAGATGACCGTCCTGACGCTGCTGCAGGAGGGGGAGGCCGGGCGCGGGGGGCGGGTGGTCGGGGCCTTCGGGTACGACCGGCAGCGCGGGGTCTTCCACGCCTGGCAGGCCGCGGCGGTGGTGCTCGCGACGGGGGGGATCGGCAAGGCGTACAAGATCACGAGCAACTCGTGGGAGTACACCGGGGACGGGCACGCGCTGGCGTACAACGCCGGGGCGGAGCTGATGGACATGGAGTTCGTGCAGTTCCACCCGACGGGGATGGTGTGGCCGCCGTCGGTCCGCGGCATCCTCGTCACCGAGGGGGTTCGCGGAGAGGGCGGGGTGCTCCGCAACAGCGAGGGCAAGCGGTTCATGTTCGACGACATCCCGGAGAACTACCGCTCATCCACCGCCGACAACGAGGAGGAGGGGTGGCGGTACGTCACCGGGGACAAGTCGGCCCGGCGGCCCCCGGAGCTGCTGACCCGCGACCACGTCTCGCGGTGCATCATGCGGGAGATCCGCGAGGGGCGGGGGAGCCCGCACGGGGGCGTCTACCTCGACATCGCGTGGATCAAGCAGAAGCTCCCCAACGCGGCGGAGCACATCCAGCGGAAGCTGCCGAGCATGTACCACCAGTTCATGCAGCTGGCGGGGGTGGACATCACGAAGGAGCCGATGGAGGTCGGGCCGACCACGCACTACGTGATGGGCGGGGTGCGTGTGGACGGGGACACGCAGATGTCCACGGCGCCGGGGCTGTTCGCGGCCGGGGAGGTGGCCGCGGGGCTGCACGGGGCGAACCGGCTGGGGGGCAACTCGCTGTCGGACCTGCTGGTCTTCGGCAAGCGGGCCGGGGAGCACGCCGCGGCGTTCGCCCGGGAGAATAAGGCCGGCGGCTTCGACCGGGACCGGGCGGACGCGGCGGCGAAGGACGCGCTGGCGCCGTTCGAGCGGGGGCCGCACGCGGAGAACCCCTACACCGTGCAGCACGACCTGCAGGAGATGATGCAGGACCTGGTCGGGATCGTCCGCGAAGAGGGCGAGATGTCGCGGGCGCTCGACGGGCTTGCCCGGCTGCGCGTCCGTGCGGCGATGGCCGGCGTCGGCGGCAACCGCGACTACAACCCCGGGTGGCACACGTGCCTGGACCTGGCGAACCTGCTGACGGTCTCCGAGGCGGTGACCAGGTCGGGCCTGGAGCGGCGCGAGAGCCGCGGGGGGCACTTCCGCAGCGACTACCCGGAGAAGGACCCCGCATTCGGCGGGTTCAACATCGTCGTCCGCCGCGACGGGGACGGGCAGATGCGGGTGGAGCGCCGGGCGATCCCGCCGATGCCGGAGGAGCTGCGGCGGGTGATCGAGGAGAACACGTGATGGCCGCCCCGGACAAGTCCGCCTCCTACACCGTGCCGGACGCGACCGACGAGCCCGGGCTGCCGACGCCGGTGCGAAAGCCGCACGTGGACGTCTCGGCGCGGGCGGTGACGATGCGGATCTGGCGCGGGGACGCCTCCGGGGGGAGCTTCGTGGACTACCCGACGCGGGTGAGCGGGGGGATGGTGGTGCTGGACGTGGTGCACCAGATCCAGGCCGAGGCGGCGCCGGACCTGGCGTGCCGGTGGAACTGCAAGGCGGGCAAGTGCGGCTCGTGCTCGGCGGAGGTCAACGGCCAGCCGCGGCTGATGTGCATGACGCGGATGGACGAGCTGCCGTCGGAGGAGCCGGTCACCGTCGAGCCGATGCGGACCTTCCCGCTGATCAAGGACCTGGTGACGGACGTGTCGTGGAACTTCCGGGCCAAGCAGAAGATCCGCCCGTTCCGGCCGCGGCGGCCGGACGCGCCGGACGGCACATGGCGGATGCAGCAGGAGGATGTGGACCGGGTGCAGGAGTTCCGCAAGTGCATCGAGTGCTTCCTGTGCCAGGATGTGTGCCACGTGTTGCGGGACCACCGCAAGCACGACGAGTTCATCGGGCCGCGGCTGCTGGTCCACGCGGCGGCGCTGGAGATGCACCCGCTGGACGTCGAGGACCGTGTGACGGAGCTGCGCAACCGCGACGGGATCGGGTACTGCAACATCACCAAGTGCTGCACGAAGGTCTGCCCGGAGCACATCACCATCACGGACAACGCGATCATCCCGCTGAAGGAGCGGGTGGTGGACGAGTTCTACGACCCGCTGACGCGGCTGCTGCGGATCTTCCGCCCGAAGAGGACCGAGTGACGCCGCCGCACGCTCCCCTCTCGCCCCCCCACTGCCGCCACGGAGGAGTGCACATGAACGCGGAACTGAGGCCGATCCGTCCCGAGTCCGTCCCACGCGCGCTACTGAAGGCCGAGCGGTACCGGCTGCTGGGCGAGCCGCGGGAGGCCGAGAGCATCTGCCGCGACGTGTTGGCGGCTGATGAGGGGAACCAGGGCGCGCTGGCGATGATGACGCTGGCGATCACCGATCAGTTCACGATGAACGCCCCGCCCCGCCCGGGGGATGCGCTGGGCGTGGTCTCGCAGATCCGCGACGACTACGAGCGGGCGTACCTCGAAGGGGTCGTGTGCGAGCGGTGGGCCAAGGCGCAGCTCAGAGCGGCCACGCCGGGACACGTCGTCCACGACTGGCTCACGCAGGCGATGGAGTGCTTCGACCGGGCGATCTCGCTGAGCCCGCCGGGCAACGACGACGCGGTGCTGCGGTGGAACACCTGCGTCCGGCTGCTGCGGGCGCACCCGGAGGTCAGCCGGCGAGAGGAGGAGGTCTCGGGGGCCGCCCATGCGATCGACGATGAGGACGTCCCGGCCTGAGGCCGGCGATCAGCACCCGTCGACGACCGCCGCGAGCCAGGCCGTGAGGAACGCGGAGACGTCGTTGGAGTTGACGATATCGTCGTGGTTGAAGTCCGCCACGAGCGTGGCGCCGGATTGGTCCGCGAGCCAGGCGGTCAGGAACTCGATGATGTCGTCGGAGTCGACCTCGCCGCTGCCGTCGAAGTCGCCCTCGCACGCGAGCATCGACACCTCGACCACCCCGTCGCCGGCCGAGCCGTTGTAGCCGCCGACGCGGATGGTGTAGGTGCGCCCGGCCGCGACGCGGAGCTCGATCCGGGACTGGCGCGTGCCGGCCGCGCAGCCGCCGTCGTCGGAGCACGCGAGCAGCGTCCCCGGGGCGGAGCAGCCGGCGCCGTCGTACACCGCCAGCCGCGTGTCGAACCCGCTCCCGCAGGTGTCGACGGTGAGGACCCCGCCCGCGGGAACGGCGTATGTGAACCAGACGTCGTTGTCGATCTGGTCGAGGACCCCGCCGTTGCACAGGTCGTCGGCGGGGCCATCGGTCGCCGCGCCGAGGGTCGTGAACGGGTGCGGGCCGTCCCCGATGGGGAGCGCGCTGCTGCACAGGTCGTTGGCCGGGACGGGCGGGTTCTCGGGGGTCGACTCGACCGCGGCGGCGGCGGTGGCCCACGTGTGGGCGCCGTAGCCGATGTAGCCGGCGTGGCTCAGATGGGCGTCGTCGGTGTCGGTGCGGTACCAGCCTCGCTCCTCCATCTGCTCGGCGGTGATGACCTTGGGGCCGACCATGGCGATGATGTTCGGACGCTCGCGGCTGAGTTGCACCCACGCGGGCTCGACCTTCTCGGCCATGAAGATGCCCGTCGCGCCGCCGGCCCGCTTGGGGTGATACGGCCCCAGGAGGAAGTAGAGGTTCTCCGGCGCGTACCCCGCCGCGGCCCACTGGGATTCGATGTGATCAAGGAACGTCAGTAGGTTCCGGGTGTGCCCCTCCCGCGTGTTGGTCGGAGGGCCGGTCGGCTCGCCGTCAGCGTCGATCGCCGGCCAGTCGTGGTGATAGTCATTGCCGCCGACGATGAAATGGATGCACAGGACGCGGTCGGCCTTCTCGCCCCCCTGGTTGATGGTGACGGCCTCGAACCAGTGCTCCCACATCGCCGGGGTCGTCTGGTTGATCGTCTGGCTGGCGAGCAGGTGGGAGCCCTGCCCGCCGACCTGCCAGAGCGGGCTGTAGGTGACGCCGGTAGCCTGGCCGGGGACGACGTACTGCGTGTACGTCAGGCCGATCGGACCCTGCGTGTCCGGGCCGAAGAGCTCGGTGATCCCGCAGAAGTGCGGCACCGGGGCGCGCGGCCCGGCGGGGATCGTCATCGAGCCCCACTGCATCGCGTCCGCGAGCGGGGCGGTGACGACGTTGCCCCCGCTGGCGATCGGGGTGTGCGGGGAGAAGGTGTAGCGCATGCGCGGCCGCATGACGCCGGAGCCCTCGGCGAAGGTGGCGTAGCAGTAGCGGATCTCCAGCTCCGCCTCGGCGTCGAACGGGACGTCCTGGAAATGGAGGCTCGCGGTGTTGACGCTGCTGTGAACGATCGAATCATCGTCGGCGACGTAGGCGCCGCCGTTGACGAAGCCGGTGTCCTCCGGGAAGTTCAGCCCCGCGAGGAATGGGGGAGCGCCGGGGCGGCGGACCAGGCCGAAGGCGTCCACCTGACCGTTGATCGTGCCGTACCACCCCCCGGTGCCCAGGGCGGGGCCGGTGCGGCTGCCCCAATGCGGGAAGTGCGGCATGAGCCCGCGGGCCATCCCGACCTCGTGGCCGCTGGTGATCAGGATGCGGCCGTTGGAATCGACCACGAGCGCGATGCTGACTCGACGCTCGCCCATCGCCCGCCAGAGCCGGCGCAGCGCCTCGCGGTTATGCACGGCCGCGGGGTTGACCTCTGGAGGCGGTGGCATGCCGGCCGGGCCCCGTGGGGGCGTCCGGTCAGGCTGTCCGAAAGCGATCGCCGCCGCGGCAAGCGAGACCACGCTCGCCGCCAGGGCTGATCTGTGGAGGATGTTTGGGCTCATCCCGACCTCGATTTCGTGGAGACAGAACCCGCCGCCGGAAGGGCGGCCGGCGTTACAGAATATCACGGGCCGGGCGGCGTACAAGTGTGCTTCTGAGTCAATCAGCGCGGAGAGCGGTCTCGAGGCTGGCCGCGAGCCGCCTCTGGACCCGTTCCCATGCGCTCCCGCCGCGGCGAGGGAACCGCTGACTGACTTCGAGCTCGATCCCTAAGTATCGATCTGGCCGGAAGTTGGCACGAAGGGCCGTGGTCAAGCCGTCGTCCGTCCCCCGGTACGGCTCGTTCGGGCGGACGACCAGCGGACGCCTCCGAAGGCCATCATCGTCCGTGGCCACAATCTCGTGGAGAAGCCGATCACAGAAGGCCGACTCGGCATCGCGCGCAGGGTCGAACAGAAGACCGACGTCCACGGCCCTGCGCTGCCCGCGGAAGACGGGGGTGAAGGTGTGGACGGAGAGATGCAGGGCGGCCCCGCCGCGGCGTATCGCCCCCTGGACCGCCCGTTCGACCTTGCCGCGGTACGGCCGATAATGCGCGGCGAGGATGCGCTCCTTCTCGTTATCGGGGAGCGGGGCGGTGATGTGGGAGAAGAGCGTGGGGTTGTCGGCGGAGCGGTTCAGGTCCACGAGCAGGCGTGTGACCGTGGCGGAGATGAGAGGCGCGCGGAGCCGGCGGGCCAGGAGGCGGGCGAGCTCCAGGGCGCCGGGGTCCCAGCCCCGGTGCGACGACAGCATCCGCTCGCGGCCGTCAAAGAGCCGCCGGTAGCGGGCGGGGACGCGGTTGCCGCCGTGCTCGCAGGTGAGGACGACGCCGGTGATGCGCGGGGAACTAGCGCGGAGCAAGGAGCATCCTCCCGCCGCGGGCGGGGTCCGCCGCGAGGCAGTCGCACAGGGCGCGGTAGACCTCGGCGGTCCTCTCCGGGCTTGCCGGGCCCGCCACATCGGCGGCGCCCATGGCGCGGAGGATGCGCCGGGCGAGGGGTCCCTGGTCGAGGATCGCCCGCAGGGCGGGCTCGTGCTCGCCGATGCCCTCGGCCGCGGCGATGCACGACTCCATCAGGTGGCGCCAGAGCTCGCCGGCGGTGCAGGAGGCGACGCCGCGGAGGCCGAAGGCCTCGAGGTAGGCCGCATCGCGGATGACCGCGCCGTCGGCGTGCTCGATGCAGTCCAGGAGGATCCGCTCCAGCGGGTCGATGGGCCACTGCATCTGCTTCTGGACGCTTGTCCACTTCTCGGCGACGAGGGAACGGAGGACGGCGACGATCGCAGCGCAGACCGCGACGTCCGCCGCGGGGCACTCCTGGACGTCGAGGACGCGGACCTCGATGGACCCGCGGGTGAAACGGGCGATCGCGCCGCGGGCGTTGGCCCACTCGTGGCGGAGGGTGCCGTCGGGGTCGTGCGGGGCGAGGTCGCGGTAGATGGCGCCGAGGATCTCCCGCTCATAATCCGCCTGTGTGTACACCGGCTCGGGGATGACGCGACCGCTGACGATGGGAAGCTTCCGGGCGTTGGCGCGGTAGACGCTGAGACGGTTGTCCAGCGTGCCGGTGACGCGGGCGTCCATGATCGGCGAGCTGGCGGCGAGCGCGGGGAGGATCGGCAGGATCAGCCGGACGGCGGCGTGCAGGCGGCCGAACTCGTCGTCGCCGTCGAACGGGAGATTGAGGTGGACGGACTGGAGGTTCGCCCACCCGTGGCCGCGGCAGTCGAAGATGCGGTCGAAGGCCTCGTAGTACTCGGAGGCCTCGTGGGGCCAGAGGCGCATCTCCGTGAACGGGTCCATCGTCGGGTGCATGGCCCCGGGCATGATCCTGGCCCCCTGCGGGGCGAGGAGAGAGACCACGCGTGCGACGCTGTCGCCGAAGCGCGGCGCGAGCCCCGCGAGCGACGGGACCGGGTCGGTCGTCTTGAACTCGACGACGTGCAGGACCAGCTCGTTGGACCAGGTGATCCCCGTGCCGGGAACGTCGAAGTCGCCGGGGTGCTCGTCCGGGCCGGCGCCGGCCGCGGCGGCGATCAGCGCGTCGCAGCAGGGGCGGACGGCGAGCGTCCGCGCATCGACGATCATGTACTCGAGCTCGACCCCGAACCCCTCGAAGAGCCTCAGCGCCACACGGGCCTCGCTTTCCAGATGCGCATCACTTCCTCGCCCCGCTGAGACGCGCCGACCTCGCCGGCATCCGGTCGTACAAGGCCCCCATGATGGCCAGGTACAGGTCGTCCTTCAGCACGCGGTCCTCGTACCCCGAGTCGATGTTCGGATTGTCGTTGACCTCCATGACGTAGCAGCGGCGGCCGATCTGCTTGAGGTCCACGCCGTAGAGGCCGTCGCCGATGAGGTTCGCGGCCTTGACCGCCGTGCGGACGACCGAGGCGGGGGCGTCCTCCCAGGCCATCGTCTCGACCCGGCCGTAGGACTTCTCCCCCTTCTTGTCGGTGCCGACGATCTGCCAGTGCCCCTTGACCATGTGGTACTTGCTGACAAACAGCGGCCGGCGGTTCAGGACGCCGACGCGCCAATCGAACTCCGAGGGAAGGAAGGCCTGGGCGATGACCAGCTCCGAGCGGGCGAACATGGACTGGAGCTCGCGGTCGAGCTCCTCGACGGTCCGGACCTTCACCACGCCTCGGCTGAACGCCCCGTCGGGGATCTTCAGCACGCACGGGAGCCCGACCCACAGCGGCACCTGCTCGGCGTTGTCCTTGTGGACGATCATCGTCTTGGGCCCGGCGATGCCGTGGTGCTCGAGCAGCTCGGCGAGGTACACCTTGTTCGTGCACCGCAGGATCGAGAGGGCGTCGTCGATGACGGCCAGCCCCTCGGCGGCGGCGCGGCGCGCGAAGCGGTAGGTGTGGTGGTTGACCGCGGTGGTCTCGCGGATGAACAGCGCCTCGAACTCCGCGATGCGGCCGAAGTCGTCCTTGCCGATGACCTCCGGGCGGAAGCCGACCTGCTTTGCGGCGCGGATGAACTTGCGGATCGCCCCGTCGTTGCTCGGGGGGCTCTCCTCGTCGGGGTTGCGGAGGATCGCCAGATCGAAGCGGGGGCCGCTGGGCTTGGCCTTGGGGCGGCGGGAGATGAAGTACTGGTTCGCGGCGTAGAGCATGAAGAGCCAGTGCCCCGCGGGGATCTCGCTGGCGGGGATGGGGGCGAGGCTCTTGAGCTCCCAGTGGCCCCGGCGCTTCGCGGGCGGGGCGGTCCGCACCTCTCCGTTGGACTCCGCATGGGCCGACGCCGGCGAGCCGCCCAGCGCGGCCCCCTTGGCCGCGGCCGCGCCGGATTTGGCGCGGGAAGCCTCGCCGTCGCCTTCGTCCACGCGGACGAACCCGGCCCGCAGCAGCGGGGCCGGGAAGGTGTTGAACAGCGCGAGCGCCAGGCGGTCGTACTTGTTCTCGATGTTCCTGCCGAAGTAGATCGTCAGCGTGAACTCGTCCTCGCGGACGCGGGCGAGGCTCTGCTGGATCAGCTCGTCCAGCTCGCCGCTGGCGAGGCGGATCATGTTCTGGAGCTTGAGGTCCTGGATGGTGGTGATGCTCGGCAGCGGCTTGTGGCCCCGGGCCGCGGCGAGCAGGGAGACGTAGTAGCCCAGGCTCTGGTAGCGGTAGCTCCGGCAGAGGTTGAAGACCTTGGCGCCGCGGAGCGCGGCGTAGGCCGGGTCCGTGAGGTACGCCTTGGCCGAGATCAGGTCCACGCCGGGGATGTCCAGCGGCCAGTCGTTGGGGTTGTTGACGACGATGAGGATGTCCACGGCTCAGCCCTTGCCCCGCCTCCCGAGGTCGCCGTTGTCCGCGGCGGCGCGGTCCGCCACCGGGGGAACGCCCTCGGCGCGCGGCTCGATCACGACCAGCACGGAGTCGTACGTCAGGATGCCCAGGAGGATCGCGTGCTTCACGCGATCGACGTCGAGCTCGTAGAAGTGGCGGTCGAAGGGAGGGTTGGGGCTCAGCGGATCGGCGACGAGAACGGTCCGCGTGGCGCGGTCGCAGCCGCAGAGGACGACGAAGTGGCCCTGGGGCACGCCGCGGACGTCGTCGAAGTCGCTCCGGGGGCCGTACTCGCGCGGGCAGCGGTAGAGGTAGGTGGCGCTCAGCCCGGTGAGGATGGGCAGGCCCCGGGAGAGGGGGCCGAAGATCAGCTCGTCGGTCAGGTCCTCGAAGTTGATCCGGCCCCCGAGTTCGAGGAACTCGAGGTAGCCCTTGGTGGCGATCTTGAGCCTCTTCCGGTCCTTGAGCTTCGCCTGGGCGATGAGCTTCTTGCGCAGGTCCACGCTGGGGGACTGGAACCACGTCGGATCGAAGACGGTCAGGTTGTAGGTGAAGATGGTCGCCTTCAGGCCGCGCTTGAGGGCGTGGTTGGCCAGGAGCACGCCGAGCGTGCCGCCGTTCTTGAGCCGGCGGATCTGGCGGATGAGCGCGGCCAGATCGTACTCAATGCCGAAGTAGCGGTAGACCGCGTGCAGACACGTCGGCCCGCAGGTCGTCTCGTCGGGCTGGGGCAGGATGTCGAGGCGGAGCGTCGTTTCCATGCTGCCCCACCCGCCGCCCTGCCCCACACGGCTCCCAGACGGACCCCATGGTAGCACGACCGGGATGGCCGCTACCGGGTGACCGCCACCATCCAACATCCATCGGCTCGATCAGGATCCCAGTTCCGGCCAGGCGGAGACGTCGATCGCCCACCGGCCGGGCTCCCGCTGCCAGGGGAGCATCCGCCGCGGCCACGCGGTCCGGACGCCGCGGGCGTCGGTCCGCTCGACGCCCAGGCGCAGCAACCCGGTTCCTTCCATGCAGCGCGGCGGGATCGGCACCCAGCAGGCCCACACACCCTCCTCGACCCGGACCTCGACGGGGGTGCCGGAGCCGCGGCGGACGACTCCCAGCCCGTCCGCCGCACCGCCGATCTCGTCGATCATCACGCCGGCCGGTGAGATCCGGAGCAGGGCGGTGGGCGCCCACAGTGGCCCCAGCCAGACACGGAGCTCCTCCTCCGCTCCGACAAGCCCGCCGGCGCTCAGGCCGTTGGCCGCCGCGTCGGATGCGCCGGCCTCAAGCCCCGAACCCCGGGGCCGGCGCACCTGCCCCAGACCCGGCACGAGTTCGAGCCCCGTCCTCGCCGGCGGGGGCGCGAGCAGGCTCGGATCGGGTGCGCCGGGGGCGGGGCGGCGGCACTCCACGTAGAGCATCCAGCGCCCACCCTCGCGGTAGAGGAGCGCGCCGGTGGTCCAGGCATCGTCCAATGTCACCCCGGCGTCGGCCGTGCCATCACGAGCGATTCCGGAGGCGAGCCAGGTCGAGAGGCTCCAGTCCGGCAGGAGCGGACCGATCCGCAGACCGGGGGGGGAGACGGTCGCGGGGGCATCTTGGACGGGCCGGGTGGCCGCGAAGTCCCCGACGGCGACGTTGAGCGTCGCCCCGCCATCCTGTATGCGGCCCGGCGCCGCCGCGCTGGCCCGCGCGGTGGACCGGGCCGGCACCGTCATCAGTTCGCCCATGCGGGAGGCCCGCTCGTGAGCGGCCCAGGCGACCGCCGGCGCATCGGAGAGGTTCGTCACCGCCACGGTGGCGATCAGCCCACCCGTGACGGCGTCGGTCGCGCCGCCGTCGTCGACGACCCAGGCGATCGCGTCGGGCTGCTCGGCGAGCCAGATCCTCGCGCGGGCGGCGATCTCGGCGTCGCTCAGGAGCGGGTTGAGCAGGTCCTCGCCCAGCGCGGTCAGCGATGCGCCATCGGCGCTCCACACCGGCATGGCCACGCCCCCGCCCAGGTCGGCGATCGCGGCGAGCCGCCACGCGAGCGAGGATGCCAGCGCGGGGTCCGCACTGCCCAGCCTCGCCAGGGCGGCCGACCATCGCCACTCCGCCTGCCTCGCCAGAGCCTCGATCACCGGGTCGGCGAAGGTCCCGCCGGGGAGGGGCCCGCCGGGGTCGCCGTCGAGGAGCCGCCAGGCAAGCCGGGCCCGCCAGCGCGTCGTCGGAGTGCGCACCAGGGCATCGAGGGTCCGGATCAGCCACGGAGAGGTGCGCATCACCCCCGCCACCTCCCCAGAGATCCCGGGCGGCCGCTGGACGCTGACGCCGAACAGTCCGGCGAGGCAGGAGCCCGGCAGCACGGTCACCGGCGCGGGCCAGGCGCCGATCCTCGCGCTCCTGATGCCGGGGTCGATGTCCGCCGGGACCTCGGCCGCGACCGCCCAGGTGCCGGCCGAGAGCGGGCGCGTGCTGCGAGATGCAGGCGTGGCGGACCAGACGCCGCCGTGGCCCATCCATGCGGCCGCGAACGGGGCGGCGGGGGCCGTTGCCGGGTCGTGCCCCGGCTGGACGCCAATCCAGACCAGAGTGCCGCGAGTGGGCGGGGTGTTGCCGAAGCGGACTTCAACCCCCCCATCGTGGGGAATCGGACCGTTCACACGAACCGGGACAACGACCATCGAACCCGGACACAGGGCGATGACGGATTCGACGGGCTCGATGGCGGGGCGCCCGCCGACAAGGCCGCCGGCCGGCGCGGGGGCCGGGCCGCTCTCACAGGCGGTCATTGCGCCGGCGGCGAGGCAGCCAATGACGGCGATCAGTCCAAAGAGCCCGCGGCGGAGTGCCGATAAGAGGCCCAGGCCGGGGCAGGGGCGGGGCGGCGCGGCGAGATGGGAGCGGCCCTTGATCATCGAGAACCCTGACGGGAGCGTGCGGTTCCGCGTGTACCTTCCGGATGCCGGGTGCGTGCAGATCCTTGGGGACTTTACCGGGTGGCAGGGGTCGCCGATCGCGATGCGTCCCTGTTCGGGGGGATGGTGGGAGGCCGAGGCGAAGGTCCCCCCGGGTGACCACCTGTTCAGCTACCTCGTGGACGGGGAGCGGTGGCTCCCGGATTACGCGGCCCACGGCATCCGCGCGAACCAGTACGGCGGGTGGGTGAGCCAGTTGTCGATTCAGCGCGGCGGACTCGCCATCGCGGCCTGATCCCGCCCCCCTCCTATCCCCCCACTGCTCAGGCGCTCTGCGGGCCGCCGTTGGCCGCGGCGGCGCCGGGGATGCCGTCGGCGCGGATGGGAAGGGTCTGGATGAGGTTCTCGATGACCGCGTCGGTCGTGATGCCCTCGGCCTCGGCCTCGAAGTTCAGGATGATGCGGTGACGGAGGGCGGGGAGAGCGATCTTGCGGATGTCCTCGACCGAGACGGCGGCGCGGGAATCGAGCAGGGCCTGACACTTGGCGCCCAGGATCAGTGCCTGCGCCGCTCGCGGGGAGGCGCCGACGCGGACGAAGCGGTTGACCATCGGCGTGGCGAACTCGCCGGAGCTGTCGCGCCCCTTCGGGTGGGTCGCAAGGACCATGCGGACGGCGTAGTCCTGGATGTGCGGCGCGACGGCGACCCGCTTGACCAGCCCCTGGTAGCCCAGTATCTGCTCGCCGGACATCACCGGCTCGATCTTCGGGGTCTTGCCGGTGGTCGTGCGGGTGAGGATCTCGGAGAGCTCGGCGCGGCCGGAGTAGCCGACGAGGATTTTGAAGAAGAACCGGTCGAGCTGGGCCTCGGGGAGCGGGTAGGTCCCCTCCTGCTCGATGGGGTTCTGCGTCGCCATGACGAAGAACGGCTCGGGGAGGGTGTGCGTTGTGCCGCCGACGGTGACGCTGCGCTCCTGCATGGCCTCCAGCAGCGCGGACTGGGTCTTGGGGGTGGCTCGGTTGATCTCGTCAGCCAGGACGATCTGGGCGAAGAGGGGGCCGCGCTGGAAGGTGAACTCGCGGTGGCGGGCGCCCCCCTCCCCCTCGACCTCGGTGACGACCATGGTCCCGGAGATATCCGCCGGCATCAGGTCGGGGGTGAACTGGATCCGCGAGAAGGAGAGCGACAGGGCGCGGGAGAGGGAGCGGATCAGGAGCGTCTTGCCCAGGCCGGGGACGCCCTCGAGCAGGACGTGGCCCCCGGTGAAGAGGCAGGTCAGGACGGCGTCCACGACCTCGCCGTGGCCGACGACGGCGTGGGAGACCTGCTCGCGGACGGCCGCGTAGTCCGACCGGAACTGCTCGACGGCCTCGCGGACCTGCTCGGGGGTGCGGAGCGTGGAGGCGTCGATGGGCGGGCGGGAGAGGCGGGATTCGGTCGGGATCTCGGGCATCGGCGCGGGTCTCCGGGAAGTCACCCTGGGCGGCTGTACGCCCCGGGAAGGGAGATGCTAGCCGCTGCGGGGGGCGGGCTCGCCCGATTCTCCCTCCCGGACGACCCCTACACCGGCGGCGTTATCGGCGGCGGCTCGCGGGAAGCCTCCCGGACAGAGGGGCTGTCGCGACGCGAGGCCCCCCAGGTTTCGCGGAAACGCACTGCCGATGGTGATTCCCGGCCCGCCCGGCCGATAGAGGAAACGGCCACGACCGCCCCGACGCCGGCGGTCGCACGCGGATGTGTGATCGCGAAGACCATCGTCGGGCACCGACAACTCCCAGGAGCCGTAAGCCATGATCGCTTACACCCGTGTCATCGAGTTTCTCCGCGAACTGAACGCCGAGTGCCTCAGCGAGCTCGCCGGGCCCGCGAGCCGAGTCAGCGAGTGGCGGCTGGGCTCGCAGATCTTCGCCCTCCGCGGCGAGGCCGACGGGAGCCTCCGCCTCTTCCGCCTCCACGCCCACAGCGCCGCCGGCAGGCCCGACACGATCATGGACGCGATCACGGAGCAGGTCTTCCGCGGTGCGGCCGAGAGCCTCAAACGGAACTGAGCCCCAGCGCACGCGGGCCCTCGCCGTCTTGCTCGAAGGTTGCTCCAATCCCCTCCCCGCGCCATCCCGGTGCTGCCCGGTCCCCGCTCACCCCAAGACCACCACGCTCTGCTCGGAAAAGGCCGCGGTCGGATTCGAACCGACGAAGGCTTACGCCAGCGGATTTGCAATCCGCTCCATTTGTCCACTCTGGCACGCGGCCGGCGTGCTCCCGGGCGCTCGGCACCCGGGGGAGGTGACCGTACGATATGCCCGCCGCAGGGTCAAGACGCCCCGCGCCCGTCCTCGAAGGCCCGCGGCGGGGGTGGCGGCGGCGCGGATCGGGCGGATCCGGTAGGATGGGCAAGGACGGGGTGGCGCAGGGAGGAGCGGTCCATGCGGAGAGGCGATCGGTTCTGTGGTGCGGCGGGGCGGCGGATTCTGAGTGCAACGGCGGGCATGGCGGCCTTGGCTGCGGCCGCTGGAATCGCATCGGCCGCGCCGCTGAGCCTGGGGCTGCGCATCCTGCCCGCCTCGTCGGTGCAGCCGCCGGCGGAACCGGCCCCCGAGAACCAGCAGTCCCCGGCCCCGCCCGAGGCCAGCCCCCCGGGTGATCGGCCGGCCCGGCCCGACGCCGCGAACCCGCTGAACGACCCCCAGGTGGAGGAGATCATCGGCGACCTGGAGCGGGCGACCGCGCCTCGCCGTCCGGTGGAGCCGGTGACGCCCGCCGCGGCCGCGCCGGCGAGGCCGAGCGTCGGGGTGGTCCCCGGGGTGCGACCGCTGCCGCGGGGAGAGGCGGCGGGGCAGCTCCTGCCGGACGGGACGTTCCTGCCGCTGCGCCGCGGACGGGTCATCCGGGGGGAGGCGGGGGAGTGGGCGTTCCATTTCGACACCGACCCGGACTCGGCCGCGCCGCCGCCGATGGTGCTGCTGCCGTGCCAGACGCTGATGGCGATCGAGGGGTACGCGATGCGCGGGGGGGAGGCGGTCGTGCTGCGGGTCAGCGGGCAGGTGTTCATGTACTACGGGCGGAACTACCTGCTGCCGACGCACTTCGAGCCGGAACGGCGGTCGGGGGACCTGATCCCGCTCCAGTAACCCGGGCGCCCCTTGTGTTGAGCACAGGCTAAACGCTCGGCCAGCCGCCGGCGCGGCGCCACGCGCTGATCTGGCCCAGGTGGGTGGACTCGTGGTCGATCATGAGGTGGACGGTCGCGTCGGCGATCTTCGGCCAGCGCGGGAGCCATCGCTCCAGGGGCGTGGGGCGGTCGAGGACCGCGGGGTCGGTCTGTTCGAGCGTGCGAGCTAAGTCATCGTGGACGGCGAAGAAATCGCGGAGGAGCGCCTCCTTGCGCGGGTAGTCGTGGACGTCCGGCGAGGGGCGTGAGTCTCGCCCGTGGGGGTGGTTCTTGGGGTCGTCGAACGGCTCGCCGCGGAGGATGGCGCGGAGAACAGGCGGGTAGGCGGAGAGGTGGGAGAGGGTCCACGCGGGGTGGTTCATCGTGACGCCGCGGACGGGCTGGGAGACCATGTCCTCGTCGGAGAGGTCGGCGACGAGCCGCTGCGCGTAGTCGCGCTGGTGGGCCCAGGAGCGGAGGATGGCGGGGATGAGGGGGTTGGTCATGTGGGGGGCGGCCAATGTGGAGGTGAGCTATAGGCGGGGTGAAGGGGTGATCGGCTCGGGATCAGGCCGTCATGAGCTGCATCAGACGCGCCACCGACGGCTCGTTCTCGATGCTCATGATGAGCGAGCGGAGCTCGCGGCAGCGCTCCTCGCCGACGACGCCCGCGCCGAGGGCGTTGAACTTGACCGCGATCTCCTCCTCGGTCATCGGGTCGCGGGGATCGCCCTTGGGGACGTCCACACGCTTCGTGTAGCTCTTGCCGTCGTTGGTCGTGATCGTCACCTGGCTGGGCTGGAACTTCGGGAACAGCGACTCGAACTCCTCGTTCGCGACGACCTTGACCTTGTCCATCACCGGCTCGAGGGACTTGTCCTTGACGCGCTCCTCCTTGAACTGCAGCGGGGTCACCATCCCGTCCACCAGGCCGACGGCGAGGCAGTACGGCAGCGAGTGGTCGGCCGTCTCCTTGGAGTGCGGGCGGTACTTGTGGGGATCGCCGAGGATGTCCGCGGCGCGGGCGATGACCTCGACCTTGATCTCCTTGACGTCCGCGGCCTTGATCGAGTTCTCCTTGACGACCTTCATCATCGCCGTCAGCGGCGCGTGGCTCAGGGCCTCGATCGGGAAGCTCTTCATGCCGCAGTCGAGGATGCGGTAGTGGTCCGACGGCTTCGTCGGCAGGTCGCGGGTCAGCAGCGGCAGGTCCCAGTCGTGCCCGAAGACGTGGATCAGGCCCTCCTTGCCGTCGATGACGTGCTCGGGGCCGGAGTAGCCGAGCTCGGCGAGCAGCGCGCTCTCCACCCCCGCGCGAGTGGCCATCGGGTCCACCGTGTTCTTCATGTTGGTCAGCTTGCCGGCCGTCACCGCCCCCAGCGTGCAGCAGCGGCTGGCGCTGATGCCGATGGCGTGCTGGATCTGCTCCGGCGTCAGGCCGAGCATCCGCCCCGCGGCGATCGGGGCGGCGAACGCGGTCAGCGTCGCGTGGTGCCAGCCGTACTCGCGGATCCCCGGGCGGCCGAACTCGCACAGCCGCATCTCGATCTCGTAGGCGATGATGGTGCCGAGGATGAGGTCCTTGCCCGTCAGGCCGCGGGCCTCGACCAGCGCGAGGGGCGCGGGGATGAGGTCGCTCGGGTGGCAGGGGTCGGCTTTCCAGTAGATGTCGTTGTAGTCCATCGCCCGGATGAGGTGGGCGTTGATGAGCGACGCCTCGACGGGGTTGATCTTGAGCCCGGAGACGAAGCACGTGCAGGCCCCCCCTCCCCCACCCCCCCCGCCGTTCATGTTCCGGGCGTGCCGGAGCAGGATCCGGGCGTCCTCCTGCTCGCTGCCGCCAAGGACGCAGCCGAGGGAGTCGAAGAGAAAGAGCTTGGCGGCGTGGACGGCCTCCGGGCTGAGGTGCTCGTAGCGGAGTTCCGCGGCCCACCGGGCGAGGTCGAGAGTAACGTGGCGGGCGGGCGTGCCTGTGGTCGCGGCGTGTGAGGCCATTTCCGTGCTTCTCCTGGGGGATCGTGTCGGGAGGGGGCGGACGCCCGGCGGCGCCGGGGCGGCCGTCCGGGCGCATGGTACCCGCCTGGTCGCTTGGATGCACCAACCGACAAATGCGGGCGGCGGTGAGGCCCGGCTTACTGGCTTTCCATCCGGGGTTGAGGGGTGGGGGCTAGGACTTTGGTGTCGGCTGGGCCGGCGGGAGGGCGCGCGGGGCGCGGAGGGGGCCACACCTGGATCCGATCACAAGGAGCATTACCGTGTTCACAACGAAGATCGCGCCGAGTCGCGCTCTTGGGGGACTGGCCTGGTTGTCGGCGGCGGCGCTCCTCGCGGGGATCGCGGGTTGCGAATCCAGCCGCAACGAGGGGAGGGACATGGGCCGGGCCGAGGACCGGCCGCCGATGCGCGACGGGGCGAGCGTGCAGACCGTCCGCTACGAGACGGCCGGCGCCCGGACCGCCACGACGGCGATGAACACCACGACCCAGACCATCGACGGCGTGCTGCGGATCACCAAGAGCCTGCCGCGGGAGGTGACCGCCAACAGCCCGTTCGAGTACGACATCACGATCGAGAACACCTCGGACCTGATGCTGACCAACGTCTGGATTCGCGAGCAGGACGCCGCGTCCATGAGCATGGGCGAACACGGCGCCTCCGGCTTCGGCGGGCCGGCCGTCCAGGCGACGCCGGGGATGGATGGGCAGTTCCAGCAGCAGCAGACCGGGCACATGATGACGATGACCGACGCATCGTCGCGCCCCGTCAGCCAGGACCTCGACCGCCAGCAGGGCATGCAGCAGGACGCCATGGGCCCGCGGATCCAGACCGCCGAGCAGCCGATGGGCCGGCCGGTGCAGGAGCCCATGCAGCCGGGGATGCAGGAGCAGGCCGGCGGCTTCACCACGCAGACGGTCGCCCAGCAGGAGCAGGGCGTCGGGCAGTGGCGGCAGCAGATCGGTCAGGGCGGCCAGTTCCAGCAGCCCGATCAGTTCCAGCAGTCGGGGCAGTTCCCGATCGTGCAGCCCGTCCAGGCGGGGCCGGGGATGAGCGGCACGATGGGCGTCAGCGCCCCGCGCGGCTTCACCCAGCTGCCGGGCGGGCAGAACGTCCGCGAGATCCAGATCGGGACCCTCGGCCCGGGCGAGCGGCGGACCGTGACGACGACCGCGAGCGTGCCGCAGGCGGGCGAGTTCGCGATCTGCACGTCGGTGGCGTACACCCCGATGGTGTGCGCCACGGGGACGGCGATCTCGCCGCAACTGGCGATCACCAAGATCGGGCCTGAGTTCGCGGCCGTCGGCGAGCCGATCACCTACCAGATCACCGTGACCAACACGGGGGTGGGCCCGGCGCAGGGCGTGCAGGTCGTCGACCCGCTGCCGGGGCAGATGCGCACGGCCGAGGGGCAGGCCGAGGCGTTCTTCGACGTCGGGACGCTCAACGCGGGCCAGAGCCGGTCGTTCACGATCCGGACGGTGCCGCCGGAGCCGGGGCGGTACACGAACATCGCGAGGGCGACGACGGCCGACGGGCTCGAGGCCCGGGCCGAGGCGGTGACGATGGTGCGGGCGCCGCAGCTGACCATCGAGAAGCTCGGCCCCGAGCGGCAGTACACCAACCTCGGGGCGACCTACGAGATCCGCGTGACCAACACCGGCGATGCGCCGGCGCGGAACGTGGTGATCGAGGACCTGATGCCCCCGGGGGCCCGGTTCGTGGAGGCCTCGGCCAACGGCAACGCCGTGGGCAACCAGGTCATCTGGAACCTCGGGACGCTCGGCCCCGGCGAGTCGCGCACGGTCATGACGACGCTGGTCTCGCCCACGGCGGGGCTGTTCGAGAACTGCGCGATCGTGCGTTCGGACGCGGTGGCGCCGGTCCGCGACTGCGTGGCGACGGAGTTCGCCGGGGTCGCGGCGCTGCTGCTGGAGATGGTGGACCAGCAGGACCCGGTGATGGCCGGCGGCGAGACGGTCTACACGATCACGGTGCTCAACCAGGGCACGGCCCCGGCGCACAACATCGGCATGAGCGTCGAGCTCGACGAGGGGCAGGAGTTCATCAACGCCGACGGCGCCTCGCCCTTCCAGGCCGAGGGGGCCGCGGGCGGGAGCTTCGCCCCGCTGCCGACGCTGGCGCCCGGGGCGACGGCGAACTACCGCGTCGTCGTGCGGTCGAACGCGGTCGGCGACCGCCGGCTGCGGGTGTCGCTGACGGCCGATGAGCTGAGCCAGCCGGTGATCGAGGGCGAATCGACGCAGGTGGTGAACCCGGCGCCGTAACGCGAGAACCAACGGCCACGGGGGCCTGCGGGGGCGGCCGCCAGGCAGGGGCGGGTCAGGACGGCCCGCGGCCGCGGACGCCTGAATCGAGACCGGGGTCGCGGCGGGACGCCGCGCCCCCGGTTTCTGCTTGCATGCGGGCGTGTAACGCCAGCGGCGAATCGGGTCAGGGATCCGACACTTGGTCGAGGCTTGCCGCCGGTAAGAGCCGCCACGCCGCGGCGCACTCCGGGCACTGCGTGCGTCAATCATCGTCCGTCGGCAGATCCGCGAGCTCGTAGCCGCATCCGGGGCAGCACCCCGCGGCGAGCGTGCGGACGCTGGCGGCGTACGCCGCCAGCAGGAAGATGTGGAAGGCCAACGCGGCGCACATCGCGCCGAGTCAGATCGGCCCGCCGATCAGCAGCAGCGGAGCGAGGAGCCACCAGCCGAGGACGACCGGCGCGGCCAGCGCGGCGAGCATGCCCAGGTGCCAGACGCGCACGCCGAGCAAGGGGTCGCTCCTCGCGGCGGCGCGGGCGGCCCGACGCCGCTCAGGGCTGAGGCGCGACCAGGCGACATCGGGCCGAGCGGTCACCCGCCGGCCGCGGTCGTCCCAGACCCACATGCGGGTGGGCGTCGCCCACCGGCTCCGCCTCATTACATCGTCTCGACCACCATCGCCACCGAGTTGCCACCGCCCAGGCACAGCGCCGCGACGCCGCGCTTGCCGCCGGTGCGGCGGAGCTGGTGGATGAGGGTGGCCAGCACGCGGGCGCCCGACGCGCCGATGGGGTGGCCCAGGGCGATGCCGCCGCCGCAGATGTTGAGCTTGCTCTCCGGGATGCCCAGGGGCTTGATGTTGCTCAGCAGCTGCGCGGCGAAGGCCTCGTTGATCTCGAAGAGGTCGATGTCCGAGACCTTCAGCCCCGCCTTGTCCAGCACGCCGGCGATGCCGGTGACGGGGGCGTAGAAGATCTCCTTGGGGGCCACGCCGCTGGTGTGGTAGGCGACGATTCTGGCGATGGGCTTGATCCCCAGCTCGCCGGCGCGGGCGAGGCTCGAGACAGCGACGGCCGCGGCGCCGTCGCTGATCTGACTGGCGTTGCCGGCGGTGATGGTCTCGTGGCCGGGGACGGGGCGGAGCTTGGCGAGGCCCTCGGCGGTGGAGTCGGCGCGGATCCCCTCGTCGGCGGCGACGCCGGCGCCCGCGTTGTACCGCTTGTCCATGATCTGCTCGGCGGAGAGGGGGACGATCTCGTCCTTGAACCACCCGTTCTTGGTCGCCTCGGCGGCGCGCTGGTGGCTCTGGGCGCTGAAGCGGTCCTGCTCCTCGCGGCTGATCTCGTAGCGCTTCGCGATGTAGTCCGCGCCGTTGGTCATGCCCCAGCACTCGAAGGCGCAGCGCAGGCCGTCGAACTGCATGTGGTCCTCGAACTGCGTCGGGCCGAACTTGACCCCCTCGCGGACGCGGGCGAAGTGCGGCGCCGCGGTCATGTTCTCGAACCCGCCGGCGATGACCAGCGCGTTGTCGCCGGCCTTGATCGACTGGGCCGCCTGCATCACGGCCTGCAGGCCCGAGCCGCAGACCTTGTTGATGGTCACGGCGCTGGTCGTCTCCGGCAGCCCCGCCTTCAGCGCCGCCTGGCGCGCGGGGTTCTGGCCGAGCCCGGCCTGGAGGACGCACCCCATGATGACCTCGTCCACGGCGCGCCCCTCGCCCGTCGCGGCCTGCTTCAGCGCGGGGAGCGCGTCGAGCACACCCTGGATGGCGTAGGCCCCGAGCTGCGGCGAGGGGACCTTGGAGAGGCCGCCGAAGAACTTGCCGATGGGGGTCCGCTTGGCGGCGAGAATGACGGGGGTCAGGGCTGCGTCGGGCATTGGTAATGGCTCCACTCGGTCGTGCGCATCGGAACCGCTCATCGTAGCCGCCACACGCCCGCTTGCAGGGGCGGGCCGGGGCTGGTAGGCTGGGGCACCGTCGGCGAACGATGTTCGGCGAAACTCTGCAGGGAAGGCGACCTTACGACGCAACCGCCTGGCCGCTGCTCTGCCGACGGGGAGAGTTGCGCGCGCCCCCGCCGGGCGCAGGGATGCTCGTGGAATCGTGCAGCGTTGAGGTGCGACTGTGCCTCCAGAACCTGGCGCAGTGGCTGAGCGCGTTCTCGCAACACCAGACCGCCGAGTGCCAGGCGGCGATCGAGCAGCTCGGCCGGCATGGTCGGACTCTGTGCGAGCGCCCCGAGTTCCAGCAGGTCTTTCAGGCGTGCTGCGCCGACCCGGCGGATCGCGACCCCGAGGCCGCGCTTCGGGCGATGTGTCTGTTTTTATCAGCAATGACCGGAACCGCCCCGTATAGCCACTATCGGGCCGGGGTTTAGGGCGCGGGGAACCCATTGATGGCCATGACCACGACTCAGGGGCGCCCCCGCGCCGAGGGGGTGTCGCGTGGGTGACATGCAGATCGTTTGGAGCGGGCAAGCGTGCCCCTTCCGCCGGGCGGGGGTCTACTACGGGCTCTCACCCGTCGGGGCGCATGAGCAGGTCGCCCGATGGCTCCTGCCGCGGCGGGGGGCGGTCTACACGCACGGGCGGCTGATGGTCCGCCCGGAATCGGGAGCGGTCGCGCCGCTGACCTACTTTGCTGTACGGGACCCGTCGGCGGTCAGGGTCGTGCCCGTCCGACGGAGCCGCGCTGCGCCCAAGGGGCCGTTGGACGACTTCACACATGTGAGCCTCGTCTTCACCCCCGACCGGCGCGCCGGGGCCTCGCCGGGGGCGGAGGAGCGGGAACTCGCGCACCTCTCCCACCTCGCCCGCGAGTCCTCCGAGATGGACCACGGCGGATTCATCGTCACCATCGGGCTGAGGACCGACCGGGAGGCGGAGTTTCACGAGCGCGTCATCCTCGGGGGCGGCGTGCCGACCTATCCTCAACTGTGCGATCGGATCATGGCACTTCGCGACGAGTTCTCGACGTAGCAAGCGTGGGTGCCGGGCCGGGCACGGGTGTTGCCTGGGCGGATGCGGCCGGTGGACCGGGTGGGGCCGGCCGGTCGCGGGATCGGGCGCGGCTCCTGGCGGAGTTCGTCGGGCTGTTCTTGGTCGTGCCGACGCTGCCCGTCCTCGGGCTCCTGCCGGTCACGATCATCCCGGTGCTGGTCGCCTTCGGCCTGCTCTGCCTGGCCGTGCTCCTGCGAGACCCGAAGTTCCCGCGCCATCGGCTGGGGCTGGGGCCGCTGGTCAGGCGCCCGGACGGCCTGCGGGCGACGCTGCGGCGGATCGGCGGGTGGTTCCTCATCGGCGCGGCGGCGATGGGCGCCGCGGTGGCCATCTTCGACGGCGACGCCCTCTTCTCGCTGGTGCGGCAGCGCCCGCACATCTGGGCCATCATCATGGTCGGGTACCCGCTGCTGAGCGTTTACCCGCAGGAGATGATCTTCCGGACGTTCATGTTCCACCGGTACGGCGGGGTCTTCCGGACCCGCGCGGCGATGGTCGCGGCGAGCGCGGCAGCCTTCGGATACGCCCACATCGTGCTGGGCAACGCCCTGGCGGTCGCCCTCTCCCTGGCGGGGGGCTTCCTCTTCGCGTACACCTACGACCGGACGCGATCGACGCTCCTGTGCGCCGTCGAGCACGCCCTGTACGGCTGCTTCATTTTCACGATCGGCCTGGGGGCGTACTTCTACCACGGGTCGATGCGGATGGCGGAGATGGCCGCGGGGGCCGGGGGGCCATGAGACCCCGGGGGAACCCAATCCGCCGGCCCCGCGTCCCGACGCCCCCCGGCCCAGCGTCCCGGTCCTACCCTAGTCGCTCACCGGCTCGGCGCCCGCCCCTCGCGGCCCGGCGCGGTCTCGCACGCTTGTTTTCAGAGGATCTCCAGACATGGGCGACACCACTCGCGTTGTGCTTCCGGCGGACAGCAACCAGGCGTACGGGCTCGGGGAGTTCGCGGTCGAGTTCATGAACGGCGACGCGGGGGCCCGCGGGGAGCCCTCCGCCGCGGTGCTCGAGCGGACGAACATGTTCCACACCGACGCGGTGCTCTGCGGCGTCTCGGCCCTGGCGCTGGGCACCAACTCGCCGACGGTGCTGCGGGCCGAGGCGCTGAGCTACCCGGCCCCGCCGGCGGGGTCCGCCGGGGGCCCGCGGCTCGGGCGGACGCCGCTGAAGCGCGGCGGCGCGCCGGTCTTCGGCTCCAACGTCGACGTGGCGGCGGAGAAGGCGATCCTCGCCAACGCCGCGGCCGTGCGCGAGTGGGACTCCAATGGCACCAACTTCGGCTACAGCGAGCAGCGCCCCGAGCACCGCGCCGGCGAGTTCGGGCACAACGACTTCTACAGCGTCCCCGTCGCCGCCGCGCAGATGATGGGCAAGGACGGCGAGTACGCCCTCCGCGGCATGGTGCTGCTGGACGAGATCCGCGGCCGGCTCGCGGAGGTCTTCAGCCTCAAGACCTACAAGATCGACCACGTGGTGCACGGGGCGATCGCCTCCGCGGCGACGTTCGGGGCGATGATGGGGGCGACGCCGGCCGAGATCGAGTCGGCGATCGGCATGTTCGTCGCCCACCACATCCCCTTCCGCGCCATCCGCCACGGCCACCAGCTCAGCGACTCCAAGGGCGCCAGCGCGGCGATCAGCACCGAGGCGGCGATCCAGTGCATGAAGCGGTCGATGGCCGGCTTCATCGGGCCCAAGGACATCTTCCGCAACCCCGAGGCGATCTTCTGCCTGATGAAGAAGTACGGCGGCGAGAGCGTCCCCAAGGGGCGCAGCCCCTTCGACCTGGTCCTCAGCCGCTCCGGCGACGACTTCGCTGTCATGGGGATGCACTTCAAGATCGGGCTCTACGAGCACCAGTCCGCCGGCGCGCTCCAGGGGCTGATCAACCTGCTGGCGGAGAACCCGCGACTGCTGGAGGACCAGAGCGGCGACTGCATCACCCGGATCGTCGTCAAGGCCTACGAGCCGGCGTTCAGCATCATCGGCGACCCGGCGAAGCGCGACCCGCACACCCGCCAGTCCGCCGACCACTCGATGCTCTACCTCGTCTGCACGATGCTCCGCAAGGCGCTGGAGCTGCACGCCGCGCAGCCGGGACGCGCGTTCGGCTGGACCGACCTGATGCTCCTGCCGCACGACTTCAGCAAGAGCGCCATCTTCCACCCGCTGACGCGGTCGCTGATGGAGAAGATGACCTTCGAGCACGGCGGGCCCGAGTACGACGCGAAGTACCCCGACGGGATCCCGACCTCGATCCGCATCACCGACGACCAGGGGAACGAGGTGGACAGCGGCCTGGTGATGTACCCCGCCGGGCACGCCCGCAACACCACCGCCGACCTGCGGGCCCTGCTGGACCACAAGTGGACCAAGCTCGGCGAGCTGGCCGTCGCGGACCCCAAGGGGCTGATCCAGCGGCTGAGCCGGCTGGAGACCAAGCCCGCCGAGGAGATCGCGTCCCTGTACGACTTCGAGATCATCCAGCGGGGCAAGTTTGAGTAAACCCGAAACATCCCAACCGTTCGCGAAGGGGGCCTCGGGCGCGCGCCCGGCACTCCCCTCGCACAGCCCAGAACGAGCCCCGCCCTCGCGCGGGGCGAGGGCGGGGTCGAGCGACGGTCCGTTGGTCTGTTTGCAAGGAGCGGGCGATCAGTCGCGCCGGCGGCGGGCGGCGGTCAGGCCCGCCAGGCCCAGGAGGGCCGCGGCGCCGGGCGAGGGGACGACCTGCGCCATCAGCATGCCGCCGCTGCTCGGCACGTCCGTATCCGTGACCGAGAACATGTCGGCGTAGATCTTGCTCGAGAGATGGATGGTGGACCCGCTGAGCATCCGGGGCGTGTAGTCATCCGGGGTCCAGTAGGCGGTGAAGACGTGGATCGGGTTGTCCATCGCCGCGCCGGGGTTCAGCATGAACGCGAGCTGGTACACGTCGATCATGTTGATGTTGCCCAGCGGGTCGGCGGTGCCGCCGCCCATGGGGTTGATCGACAGCGCCGCGTTGCGGGACATCGAGGTGAACGTGCCGGTCTCGAGGCCGCCGAGGTTCTGAACGTTGAAGATGGACCCGGCGAAGTGGGCGCCGGGCATCCCGCCGACGATCTGCGCGCTGAGGCTGAAGATCCCGTGCTCGCCCGGCTCGATGATGCCGTCGGCGTTGCCGGTGTCCGAGACGGTCCAGGTCCAGTTGATGCTCTGCGCGCTCGCGGCGGAGGCGGCGGCGGCAAGGGCGACGACGGCGGCGGCAGCGGTACGCATGGTTCGATCTCCGTTCTTGGGCGTTATCGGCCGTGACTCTTCCATTGACTTTGGGGCCCGCCTCGCACAACTCGCGGGCGTCGAGTGGGAAGATACGACACGGGCGCAGAAAACCCAGCAATCAGCGCCGCGCGAAGCTCGCGCAGGGTCCATCCGCGCCGCCAGGTGCATCTGTGACGCGCCCATGAAACGGAGGTCGTCAATCTGGAGAATCCGCGTCTGCTGCGCGGCCGCGGGTTATCTGCCGTCGAGCAACCGGCCGAGCCCGCCCAGGACCGAGCCCTCGCCCTGGTTGCTGCCGCCCATGCTCGGGGCCGAGGCGATGATGCGGTCGGCGAAGCGGCTGAAGGGGAGGGTCTGGAGCCAGACCGAGCCCGGCCCGGTGAGGCGAACGAAGAAGAGCCCCTCGCCGCCGAAGAGCTTGTTCCTGATCCCGGGGACGAGCTGGACGTCGTAATCCACGGTCCGCTCGAAAGCGACGAGGCAGCCGGTGTCCACGCGGAGGACCTCGCCTCGCTCCAGGTCGTGGCGGATCACCGAGCCGCCGGCGTGCAGGAAGGCCTGGCCGCGCCCGGCGGGGGCCTTCAGCCGCTGGAGGATGAACCCCTCGCCGCCGAACAGGCCCGCGCCGAGGCGGCGGTTGAAGGCCATCTCGACGTCGATGCCGCGGGCGCCGCAGAGGAAGGCGTCCTTCTGGCAGATCAGCTCGCCTGCGTGCTCGCCGAGCTCGACGGGGACGACGTGGCCGGGGAAGGGAGCGGCGAAGGCGACGTCGCGCCGGCGGTTGGAGTTGTTCGCGAAGAAGGTGATGAAGAACGACTCGCCGGCGAGGAGCCGCTTGCCCGCGCCGAAGAGCTTGCCGAAGACCCCCTCGTCGCGCCCGGTCATCGACAGGCTCGTGGCCATCTCGATGCCGTCCTGCATGTACATCATGGCCCCCGCCTCGGCCACCGCGGCCTCGCCGGGGTCGAGCGTGATCACGACGGCCTGGAGCTCCTCACCGATGATCTGGTAGTCGATGACGTCCGCGGACATGGTCTGATTCCTTCGTAAGGGCTTTCACCCCGGGGGACATGGAGAGCACGGGAGGACCAGGAGCCGCTCGCTTGCTGCTTCCTGGTCTCCGTGACCCCCATGTGCTCCGTGGCGAAGTGTCTTTCGGAATTGCGGCGGGATTATTCAGGCGCCGCGGCCGGGAAGCTCACCGGGCTCCGGTACCCCTCCCTGTCGTATGCCCGGACGCCGAAGAACCAGTCGTCCTTCGACAGCGCCAGCGTCGCTTCCGTGACGTTCCCGACGTCCCGGGCGTGCGTCCAGGTCGCGTCCGCCGTGTCGCGCCAGACGACCTCGTACCCGGCCACATCCGGCTCCGGGCTCGGGTCCCAGCGCATCGTGCACCCGTTGGTCAGCTCCGCCGTCAGCAGCCGGGCGTTGGGGGGCGGGGTGGGGGCGTTGGCGAGGCAGACCAGGGCCGCGGCGTTGAGGCGGGCGACGTTCGCCAGGTACTCCCGGTCCACGTACTCCGGAACGTCCCCGTAGGGCCGGCCGTCTCGTCGCGTGACGTTCTGGTGCTGGCGGGAGTAGTCCTCATCGAGCTCGGTGAAGCGGACGGCGGGGAAGCCCGCTTCGTTGAACGCGGTGTGGTCCCCGCCGCGGAGGAACCGGTCGGGGCGGAAGACCAGCTTGGCCTTCACCGGCAGGCCGTACGCCTCGCCCACCTCGGCGATGTACCGGGCGAGCTGGCGCGACCGCGAGTCCCCCTCCGCGGCCAGGGCGCGGATCTGCGCCAGCGTCCGGGCGTCCGCGTTCCGCGGGATCCCCTCGGAGAACACCCGGATGAGCTGAGAAGCCCCCGGCGTCGGCGGGAAGCCCTCCGGCGTGGACGGGTCGCCGACGATGTCGTTGTTCAGCACGCCGAGGATCGTCTCTTTCCGTGCCGCGGCCTGCGCGGCGTGGTACCTCGCCCCCAGCAGCCCCTGCTCCTCGCCGGCGGTGGCGAGGAAGACGACGGTCGCGTCCAGGGGGCCGTGCTCGGCGAGGACCCGGGCGACCTCCATGACCACCGCCGTTCCTGAGGCGTCGTCGTTCGCCCCCGGGGCGTCCCCCTCGCGGTCGAGGCCGTCGGCGTTGCGTGAGTCGTAGTGACCGACGACGTAATACCGCCGGTGCGCCGCCTCGGGCATCCTCCCAGGGAGGACGCCGACAACGTTGACGATCTCCGTCGGCTCGGGGATGCGCCCGTTGGGCGTCGGCGGCTGCTCGAAGGATTCGAAGGTGACGCTCAGGCCTCCCTCCGCGCCGGTCGCCGCGGCGAACCCCTCCATCGTGGACCGGATCCACGCCCGCGCGGCCCCGATGCCGCGGGCCGGGTCGTCGGTCGCCGAGAGCGTGCTCCGCGTGCCGAAGCCGGCGAGGGCCGTCACGTACCCATAGCACACGTCCGGCGACACGCGGGCCGCGATCTCGCCGGGGAGCGGCGGGGGAGGGGGGGGCGTCGGGTCTGTGGTGATTCGCGTGGCCATGGCAGCGAGGACGATCGCGGGGATGGCGAGCGTGTGCATGCGCCGGAGTCTACCGCGCCGGGGGAAGAACGGGACGGAAAAAAGCAGCAGCGATCAGGCCGGGTGGACGGCGGCGGCGATCTCTTGGAGCGCGCGGGCCGCGAACCGGACGTCCTCGACGGTCACGAAGGGGCCGAAGCTGAGGCGGACCGCCCCCGCGCCCCCCGGCGGGGCCGTGCCGATGGTCCGGTGGGCCAGGGGGGCGCAGTGCAGGCCGGCGCGGGTCAGGATCCCGTAGCGGCGCTCGAGAGCGTCGGCGAGCTCGGTCGGGGCGACGCCGTCGTGCACCAGCGAGAAGACGCCGACGCGGCCATCGACGTCCGCCGGACCCAGCAGGCGGAGTGACTCGGGGAACTCCGCCGCGGCGTCGAGGAACGCCGCGATCAGCTCCCGCTCGTGGGCGCGGATCGCGTCGATGCCCCGCTCCAGGAGCCACGCCACGCCCTCGCTGAGCCCGACGATGCCGACGGTGTTGTGCGAGCCGGACTCGTATCGGTCGGGCATCATCGACGGCTGAACGTCGTGCTCGGAGCGGGTGCCGGTCCCCCCCTGCCGGACAGGCTCGACGCGCGACTCGATCCCGGGCCGGATGTACAGCCCGCCCGTCCCCGTCGGGCCCAGGAGCCCCTTGTGGCCGGGGAAGGCGAGCAGGTCGATGCTCATCGCGCGGACATCGACGGGGAGGTGCCCCAGAGACTGCGCGGCGTCCACCAGGAAGAGGACGTGATCCCCCGCCCCGCGGCAGATGCGTCCGATCGCCGCGACGTCCTGCACCACCCCGGTGACGTTGCTCGCGTGGTTGACGGCGACCAGCGCGGTCTCCGGCCGGATGGCCCGGCGCACATCCTCCGGGTCCACCAGGCCCGTGGCGGGGTCGCACTCCACGCGGGTCTGCTCGACGCCGTCGACCGCGAGGGCGTTGCACGGACGCAGGACGGAGTTGTGGTCGAACCAGGTGGTGACGACGTGGGGCCGCCGGCCGGCGCGGAGCAGGGGGCGGAGCACGCCGTGGATGGCGAGGTTCAGCGCGTCGGTCGTGTTGAGCGTGAAGACGATGTGGTCCGGGCTCTCGCCGCCGATCAGCGAGTTGATCCGCTCGCGGCAGCGGTGCACCAGCGCCGCGGCCTCGCGCGCCTCGGCGAACCGGCCGCGGGGAGAGGCGCCGTTGCCGGCCGCGAAGCGCGCCATGGCCCCGGCGACCGCCGGGGGCTTCGGGAAGCTCGTGGCGGCGTTGTCGAGGTAGAGGCGGCGCGACATCTGCGGGGCTTGCGAGGTCATCGCATCAACTCTACGCGTCGGCCCCCGCCGGCGCGGGCCGGATCAGGAGGGCTTCGGCGCCTTGTAGAACGGCATCGGCGTGACGGCGCCCTCGATGACCGCGCCCCTGCCGGTGTCCACGGCGATGGCCGTCCCCGGCGTGGTGTAGTCGCGGTCCACGTACCCCATGGCGATGGGGCACCCCAGCGTCGGGCTGGGCGTGCCGCTGGTGACCACGCCGATCTCCTTGTCGCCGGCCTTGATCGTCATGCCCGGCCGCGCGCTGCGCTTGCCCTCCAGACGCATCCCGACGAGCTTGCGGCGCGGGCCCCCCTCGTCGCGGGTGCGCTTGAGCGCCTCCTGGCCGACGAACGGCTCGCCCCGCTCCATCTGGTCCTTGTCGAGGCTGATGACGAAGTCCATCCCCGAGGCCAGCGCGTTGATCTCCTCGCCCAGCTCGTGCCCGTACAGCGGCATCCCCGCCTCGGTCCGCAGCGTGTCGCGCGCCCCCAGCCCCGCCGGGCGGATGACCGCGTCCGGGGAGTCCATCCCCGCGTCCTTGAGCATCAGCTTCATCGCCATCCCGACCATCGACGCGGGCAGGATCACCTCCACCCCGTCCTCGCCCGTGTAGCCCGTGCGGCTGACGATGAGCTTGACGATCATCAGGTTCTTCACGGTGAAGCGGTACCGCTTCAGCGTGGGGACCTCCTTGGAGAACTTGCCGATCAGCTCCATCACCCTCGGGCCCTGCAGGGCCACCATGGCGGTGCCGAGCGTCTGGTCGTCGAACTTGACGTTGAAGTCGTTCGCGGCCCGCACCTGCTCGAAGTGGGCGAGCATCTTCTCGCGGTTCGCCGCGTTGACGACCACCAGGAAGTCGTCGTCGTCCATCCGGTAGACGATCACGTCGTCCTTCACGCCCCCCTGCTCGTTGCAGCAGAACGAGTACCGGCACTGCCCCGGCTCCATGTCCCCGATCCGCCGCGTGCACAGCCGCTCCAGCAGCCGCCGCGCGTGCCGCCCGGTGATCTTCACCCGCCCCATGTGCGAGACGTCGAACAGCCCGCCGCTGGTGCGGACCTGCTGGTGCTCCTCCTGCACCCCCCCACCGCCGCCCGGCCGGCCGTACATGATGGGCATCTCCCAGCCCGCGAAATCGACCATCTTCCCGCCGTTGTCAACGTGAAACTGATAGAGCGGTGTGCGGAGCAATGCTGGGTTCCTCGGCGGCTTTGCGGCGTTGAATCGGGTCTCGGCGGCCCCGTGGCCGCCGACGGGGCCATGATAGCGGACCACTCGCGCCCGGCGACGGGCCTACCCCGCAAGACCCCCGGGCCCCCACGGCGCGTTGTCGATCAGCCGCACCGGGCCCACCCTCGCGGCGATCAGGGCCCGGGCCGCCTGTCCCGGCCGCGGCGCAAGCAGCGTCCTCGCGTCGCGGACGACCGCGTAGTCGATCGCCCCGCCCAGCCCGGCCCGCTCCAGCGTCTCCCGCATCAGCGCCTCGGCGGCCGCCGGGTCGTCCTCCGGCGCCCCCGCCGCGGCCTCCAGGGCCCGCGGGATCGCCAAGGCACGTCCGCGGAGCTCCGCCGGGATGAACCGGTTGCGGCTGCTCATCGCCAGCCCATCCGGCTCGCGAACGGTCGGACGGCCGACGATCTCCACATCCGGCCCCCCCTGCTCGGCCATCGCGCGGACGACCTGGAGCTGCTGCCAGTCCTTCTCGCCCAACAGAGCCGCCGACGGCCTCGTCAGCTCGAACAACCTGCTGACGACCTGGCAGACCCCCGCGAAGTGCCCCGGCCTCGCGGCATCCTCCAGCCCCGGCCGCGTCGCCACCTCCGGCAGCGGCGGCACGGGGACCTCGCGCCCCGGCGGGTAGACCTCCTCGACCGGCGGGGCCAGAACGACGTCCGCGCCGGCCTCGGCGCACGCCGCGGCGTCGGCGTCGAGCGTCCTCGGGTAACGATCAAAGTCCGACTGCTCGTTGAACTGCGTCGGGTTGACGAAGACCGTGACGACGACAGGCTCGCCGCGCCGGCTCGCCAACTCCGCGGCGGCGCGGATCAGCGACGTGTGCCCCTCGTGGAGCGCGCCCATGGTCGGGACGAGGACGCAGCGGTCGGTGCCCAGGTCGGCGGCGCGGTGGACGAGTCTCATGAGGGCAAGCTTGGGCGCGCCGGCCCCGCTGGGTCAAGAGGGCGGGGGGTACAGCGAGCCGCGGGCGTCCCGGGCCCGGATCCACGCCGCGAGCGCGGGGTCGTCCGGGATCGTCCCGAGCTCCAGGCGCGTCTTGTACAGCCCCTCGCCGTCGTACTCGCACGCGCGGACCGTCCCGAACAGAGCCACCGGGCGATCATCCACGAGATGAACGATCACGATCAGCTCCCGGCCGAGGTAGCACATGCGGCGGGAGCGGAGCGTCAGGTGCGATCGGCTGATCTCCAGAGCCCTCCCCGCCCAGACGCCCCCGGGCCGGTGCCGGTCGTCGAGCTCGGCCAGGTGCAGCTCCGCGATGAACCGGGTCCCGGGCGGAAAGGCCGTCTGCGGCTTCCGAGGGGTGCCGGGCTCGTGCGGCCGCTTCTTGGAAGCGGCCGTTCGTCGGGCTGCGGTGGTCATCGGGCGCTCCGATCGAGAACGGGGCCGCCGGCGACCGTGGCGGGGCCATGACTCTGGGTGTGTATCGAGCATCGCCGGCGGCGGCGTTAAGCGTTCGGAACCCAGTTCCTCTCGCTCATCTCCCTTCCCGCCCGCACCCGCGCCCGAACCGGCAACGTCCGGCCAGCGGTATGGACCGGTAAATGCCTTGAGTCTTGCGTGATGGAGGGACAGTCAGCGCCCGGGCGGGAGCAGCCGGCGCAGCACCCGGGAGACCCACCGCGCCGCGGCCCTCCACGGGCTTGTGGACGCGTCCGCGGGGCGGCGGGCCGCCTCCGGCCTGGCCGCGGAGGCCGCCCCCGGGAGCACGCCCACGCCCTCCATGTCCGCGTAGCTCCGCGGCGGGCGGGCGTACAAGTCGCAGGCGCAGGCCGGGCAGACGAAGACCTCGACCGGGTAGCCCGATTGCAGCTCGGGCCCGCGATAGCCGCACGACAAACATACCCTCTGGGTGAGGCGATCGACGGTATCGTGCCGTACGGAGGCCATCGATAACTGAGCATAGCACGTGCGCCGCGCGCGCCAAGACCCGCGCTCGGCGCCTGCACGCGAACTCACCGGAGATTCATGAGCGAAACGACACTGAGCGTGTGGGCGAAGCGCCTCCGACACGCCGGGCGCGACGCGGCGCTCAGCCCGGACGCCGCCTTCGCGGACGAGTTGGGCCACCGCCGCGGCGTCGATGCCCCCTTCCTCGCCTGGCGGCGACTCGCCGCCGGCGACGCCACGGTCGCGCCCGTCGCGCCGGCGCCCGGTGAGAGCCCCGATATCGCCTTCTGGCGGGCGGTGGTCGATCGTTCGGTGAACATCGACCGACTCGCGGCGGCCCCGTCCGGCGGGGACCCCGCGCCCATCATCCCGCCGGGCTCGATCGGGGCCATCGAGGTCTGGACCGAGGCGGAGCTTTGCTCGCTGCACGCGCTGTGGCGCATCGCGCGGCTCCGCGGGCGCGGCGACCTGCTCGCCCGCTGCCTCGACGCCGCGCGGTGGCACGTCGAGCACCTCCAGCCCGACAACGCCACGAACCACCCGTGGGCGATCCACGTCTTCGTGATCGCCGCGCACCGCCTCGGCGGCTACGAGCACGAGCTGCACGCCCAGACGATGCTGCACAACTGCCAGATCACCCTCGGACGCCCCGACGCGCTCTCGGCGCACATCCTTCTGGACGCGGCCGAGTGCCTGGAGCACGAGGCGGCGATGGCGGCGGGCTGAACCTTGCTCAGACGCCCTGGTGCACGCCCGCGGCGCTCAGCCGCAGCCACTGCTTCACAGCGCTGTCCAGCGCCCCCGCCGTGCCCTCGCGCGTGCGCCGGGCGTTGATCGCCGCGGCGATCAGCCCCATGAACAGCGGCTGCGGCGCCAGCGGCCGGCTCGTCAGCTCCGGGTGGAACTGCCCGGCGATGAAGTACGGGTGCCCCCCCGGCTCGCCCGGTGCCGCCGGCGCGGACAGCTCCAGGATCTGCATGACCGGCTGCGACGGGTGGCGGCCGGAGAAGACCAGCCCCGCGTCCTCCAGCCGCTGGATGTACCGCGGGTCCACCTCGTAGCGGTGGCGGAAGCGTTCGCGGACGCCCGCGCTGGTGTCGTAGCCCCCCCGCTCGTAGAGGAACTGCGCCAGCGTGCCGGCGCGGATCTCCACGTCCTGCCCGCCGAGGCGCATCGTCCCCCCGAGCCCCTCGATCGCCTTCTGCTCCGGGAGCTCGCTGATCACCGGGTCCGCGCACGACGGCTTGAACTCCGTCGAGTTCGCGTCGGGCAGCCCCAGCACGTTCCGGGCGTACTCGATCACCGCCACCTGGAACCCCAGGCAGATGCCCAGGTACGGCAGGCCCTGCTCGCGACAGTGGCGGACGCAGGAGATCTTCCCCTCCACCCCCCGCGAGCCGAACCCGCCGGGGACGATCACCGCGTCCAGCCCCGCGAGCCGCTGCGCCACGTTCGCGTCCGTGATGTCGGTCGTCTCGATCCAACGCAGCTCGACGTCGCACGAGAGGTGCGCACAGCAGTGCTCGATCGCCTTGTCGATCGAGGCGTACGCGTCGCGCAGCCCGGCGTACTTGCCCGTGATCCCCAGGACGACCTGGTGCGCCTTCGGGCTCGTCAGCCGGCGCACGAACCCCTGCCACACCTCCCTCGCCCGGTCCTCCTGCGCGATGTCCACCCGGTCGTGCAGGTTCAGGATCGACAGGATCTCGCGGTCCAGCCCCTCGGTCCGCATCTCATCCGGGATCGTGTAGATGCTCGGCCGGTCGTGCATCGAGAAGACCCGCCGCATCGGCACGTTGGAGAACATCGCGATCTTCTGCATCACCGACTCGCCCACCGGCTCGATGGCCCGGCAGGCGATGATGTGCGGCTGGATCCCCGCCTCCATCAGCCGCTTGATCCCCAGCTGCGCGGCCTTGGACTTCTGCTCGCCGAGGGTCTGCGGCTTGATGACGTACGTCAGCGCCACGAAGCAGACCGAGTCCTCCCCTTCCTCGAACGCCAGCTCGCGCAGCGCCTCGATGTAGAACCCGTTCTCGTAGTCCCCCACCGTCCCCCCCACCTCGACGAAGACCACGTCCGCCGGCTCCCGCCCGTCCCCGTGCAGGGCCAGCTCGCGCAGCCGCCGCTTGACCTCCCCGGTCACGTGCGGGATCCACTGCACGTCCCGCCCCAGGTACACCCCGCGACGCTCCCGCTCCAGGATGTCGCTGAAGACCTGCCCGGAGGTCGTGAAGTTGATCCGCAGCAGGTCCTGGTCGAGCATCCGCTCGTACGTCCCCAGGTCCATATCGCACTCGGTCCCGTCGTCGAGCACGAACACCTCGCCGTGCCGGTACGGGTTGAGCGTCCCCGCGTCGATGTTCAGATACCCCTCCAGCTTCACCGGCGCGACCACCAGCCCCTTGTCCTTCAGCAGCTTGGCCACCGACGAGGAGAAGATCCCCTTCCCCAGCCCCGACATCACCGTCCCCAGCACCACGACGTACTTGTGCCGCCCCCGCCGGTAGCCCTCGGGGATCGGCGAGAAGAACTCCGTGCTGACCGATTGGCTCGTCGCCCCGGCGAGCAGCTCCGCCGCGCTCCCCTCCGCGCCCCCGGCCGCGACCGGACCGCGACGGGCCGAGCCCGGCCCCGCTCCGTTCGGGCGCCTCCCCCCCGAGCCGCGGCGGGGCTCGGCTCGCTCGTCCGTGCGAAGTCCATCGACCTGGAACCGGTCTCGTGTGCGGCGTGGCGTGCTGGGCATGGCACATGGTATCGCGCTCGCTCGCTGTGCGCAGCGGCCGCGGCCCATGATCGACATCTCCCCGTCCATACCGCCTCGAACCGGGTCCGGCTGCGGACGGTACACTGACCGTCCGATTGCGGCGCGGGCGCCGGAAGCCCGCGGCCCCGCCCCAGCCCCCGATCCCGGCCCCGTCGAGGCCGCCGGAGACCCCGTCCATGGCCCACGCCCGATCCTCCCTGCCGCGACCGGCCCCGTCGCGGCGGTCCCTGTCGCGCCACGCCCTGGCCGTGGCGGCCCTCCTCGCCGCCACCGGCCTCGCCGCGGCCCAGTCGGAGCCGCTCCCGGGCCCGGATCGCCGCATCGACCCGCAGACGGGGCGCGACATGCGGGTCTGGCCCCCGGACGTCCTCTTCGATTATCAGAAAATGCGGCTGGAGGTCGAGATCCCCGACATGCACCGCGCCTGGATCAGCGGGCGCTGCACCCTCCACGCCGCCCCCATCGGCTCGCCCCGGGACGCCATGCGCCTCGACGCCGGCCCGGCGATCTCCGTCAAAGCGATCACCGTGGACGGCGCCGAGGCCCCTTTTTCCCACAAGAACTCGACCCTCACCATCGACCTCCCCCGGCCCTACGCCCCCGGCGAGCCGGTGACGGTCGTCATCGACTACGAGGCGGACAAACCCGGCGGACGCGGCGCCGGCCTGACCTTCTCCAAGGACGACCCCGACACCCCCGAAGACGACCCGATGTGCCACGCCCAGGGCCAGCCGGAGAGCAACCACCTCTGGTTCCCCTGCCACGACTTCCCCAACATGCGGCTCGCCACGGAGGTGATCGCGACCGTCCCCGAGGGGTACACCGCCATCTCCAACGGCCGCCTCGTCGAGGTCAGCAAGAACCCCGCCACCGGCCGGTGGCGCTACCACTGGGACCAGCAGCTCCCCCACGCGACCTACCTCGTCACCCTCGTGGTCGGCAAGTTCGACGTCGTGGACGTCGGCGGGCCCGACTCCGCCCGCCCCGGCCTCTGGATGCCCGTCTACGGGCCCCTGGGCTCGGCCAAGGTGCTGGAGCGCAACTTCGGCAACACCCCCGAGATGGTCGCCTTCTTCGAGGAGCTCCTCGACGAGCCCTACCCCTGGGACAAGTTCGCCAACGTCGTTTGCCGCGACTTCGCCGCCGGGGCGATGGAGAACACCTCCGCCGTCACCTGGGCCCCCTTCGCCGCGACCGCCCCCCTGGGCGTCGTCGAGGGCGTCAACGCCCACGAGCTGCTGCACCACTGGTTCGGCGACCTCGTCACCTACACGAGCTGGGAGCACCTCTGGCTCAGCGAGGGGTGGGCCACCTACGGCGAGGCCCTCTGGTCCGAGCACACCCGCGGCGACTCCGGCTACATGCGCGCCATGGCCCGCAACGCCGGCCAGATCCGCGCCATGGCCCGTGGCAGCCGCCCCTGGGCCACCGGGATGGTCACCAACCTCTACACCAGCCCGGAGGAGCGGTTCTACGCCGCCGAGAACCCCTACCAGAAGGGCGGCTGGATCATCCACGCGCTCCGCTCCCGCCTCGGCGACGAGGTCTTCTGGGCCGGCGTGCGGGCCTACATCGCCCGCCACAAGTTCTCCAACGTCGAGACCGACGACCTCCGAATCGCCCTCGAGGAGGCCAGCGGCGAGAGCCTCGAGCGGTTCTTCGACCAGTTTGTCCTCCGCCCCGGCCTGCCTCGGCTGAACGTGGACCTCGCCTGGGATGACTCCGCCGCGACCCTGACCGTCGCCGCCCGCCAGACCCAGCGGATCGACGCCGACAACCCGGCGTACGCCTTCTCCCTCCCGATCCTCGTCACCTACGCCGGCGGCGACCACGAGTACCTCTGGCTCGACATGGACGCCCGCGACGCCCAGCGGGCATTCCCCCTGCGCGAAAAGCCCGCCAAGGTCGTCCTGGACCCGCGGGCCACCGTCCCCGCGGTGTCGCAGGTCACCACCGAGCTCGCCTGGCTCGTCGAGCAGCTCCGCACCGGACCGACCCCCTACGCCCAGCTCGTCGCCGCCGAGTCGCTCGCGGCCATGGGCGGCCTCGACGCCGCGCGGGTGCTCGCCGCCTCCGCCGCGGCCTGGAAGGCCGACCCGCTCGTCCGCGCCGCCTCGGCCAGGGCGCTGGCAGGGATGGCCAGGGCCGACGCCGCGGCCATCATGGAGCTGGCCAGGGCGTGGCTCCCCGGCGGGCCGGCCATCGCCGACGCGAGCGGGGGTGAACGGTGAGAGACACGACCACGACCGGAGCAGCCATGAATCGGACGACTTGGCGCCGCCGCGCCCTTGCCATCGCCGCCGGCCTCGCCTTCCCCGCCGCCCCCGCCCTCGCGGGCGGTGTGAGCGAACTCGGACGGGGCTGGTGGTCCGACAGCGGCGCCCACGCCTGCCTGCACTGCCGCATCGAGGCCGCGGGCGCGGCCGACGAGGCGGCGAGGTCCCGCGCCGGCCACTTTGATGAAGCCACCGGGCGAGACCTGCTCAACTACCCCCCCCACCGCTTCGCCGACCACGTGCACATGCGGCTGGAGATCGACATCCCCGACATGAACACGCCGGTGGCCCACGCGAGGCAGACGCTCACGCTCCGCCCCATCGGCCGCCCGATGTCGCGACTCGCCCTGGACGCCCCCCTGCTGAAAGTCGAGTCCGTCGCGCTGGCCTCGCCGGCCGGCGAGGGCGCGACCCGTGTGACCTCCTTCGGCCACGAGGGGGACAAGCTCGTCGTCCGTTTCGACCCGCCGCTCCCCGTAGGCGAGACGGTGGACCTGGCGATCAGCTACACCATCGCCGACCCGCCGGAGGGCCTGATCTGGACCCCCGAGTCCCCCGCCTGGCCCGGCCGCCCCGCCCAGCTGCACACCCAGGGCCAGCCGGAGAGCAACCGCTACTGGTTCCCCTGCCACGACTTCCCCAACGAGCGGATGACGACGGAGCTGATCGTCACCGTCCCCGAGGGGTACGAGGTCTCCTCCAACGGCCGACTCGTCTCCCGCACCCCGGCGAAGGATGCCCCCGGCCGGGAGACCTTCCACTGGTTCCAGGACAAGGACCACGTCAGCTACCTCGTCACCCTCGTGGTCGGCAAGTTCGACGTGGTGGACCTCGGCGGCTCTGCGCTCCCGATGCCCGTCTACGTCCCCCGCGGCAAGGGCGACCTGGTCCGGGGCACCTACGGCCGCACCGGCGCGATGGTCGAGCACTTCGCCTCCCTCATCGACGAGCCCTACCCCTGGGACCGCTACGCGCAGCTCGTCGTCCACAACTTCGCCGCCGGCGGCATGGAGAACACCTCCGCCACGACGATGTACGACACCGCGATCTTCGACGCCGCCGCCCTCCTCGACGGCGACCTCGACGGCCTCATCGCCCACGAGCTCGCCCACCAGTGGTTCGGCGACCTGCTCACCTGCAAGAGCTGGGAGCACATCTGGCTCAACGAGGGCTTCGCCACCTACTTCACCAGCCTCTGGTTCGAGCGCCGCGACGGCCTCGACGCCTACCAGGCCGGCATCCGCGGCAACTTCCAGAGCGTCATCGCCCGCGACCGCGCCGAGGCCCCCTACCAGCCCGCCATGGCCTCCAAGGAGTACCGCCACCCCTGGGACGTCTTCGGCCGCGCCGCCAACCCCTACCCCAAGGGCGCATCCGTCCTGCACATGCTCCGCATGAAGCTCGGCGACCAGGTCTTCTTCCGCGGCATCGCGCAGTACGTGGACAAACACAAGCACGGCGCCGTCGAGACGGCCGACCTCCGCAAGGCCCTCGAGGCCGCCAGCGGCCTGAGCCTGCAGCGCTTCTTCGACCAGTGGTGCGCCCGCCCCGGCGTCCCGCACCTCGACGTCTCCCTGAACTGGGACAGCGCCGCCGGCGAGCTCGTCGTCGGCCTCGAGCAGACGCAGAACATCGACTCCTACAACCCCGCTTTCGCCCTCGACCTGCCCATCTGGGTCCGCCTCCCCGGCGAATCCGACTGGCGCGCTTTCACCGTCTCCACGCAGACCAGGTTCGCCTCCGCCCGCTTCGGCCTTCCCGCCGAGCCCGAGATCATCGCGGTCGACCCTGAGCTGCACGTCCTCGCGAGGCTCGACATCGACCAGCCGGCCGAGCGTTGGCTCGCCCAGCTCCGCCACGGCCCGACGCTCGCCGCCCGCGCGCAGGCCATCGACGCCCTGCGCTCCCTCGACGGCGGCCCCACCGCCGAGGCCGCCGCCGCGATCGAGGCCGTCGCGAAGGACACCCGGGCCCACATCTCTCTCCGCACCGCCGCCGTCGAGGCCCTGCGCTCCCACCCCGACCGCCTCGTCTCCCTCGCGCTCGATGCTCCCGAGGACGCCCGCCTCCGCCGCGAGCTCGTCGAGCAGATCGCCAGAATCAGCCCCGAGGCCGCGGGGACCAAGTCGGAGCTGGTCGCCGGCTTCCTCCTGCGCTCCGCGCGGGCCGACCGCTCCTACGGCGTCCGCTCCGCCGCGATCCGGGCCCTGGCCGACACCGGCCACCGGGAGGCCCTCCGCGTCGCCCTCGACGCCTGCGGGACCGACTCGCAACACGACCAGATCCGACAGGCCGCCCTGTCGGCGCTCGCAAGGCTCGACAAGCCCGAGGGCCTCGCCGCGGCCATCCGCCTCGCCGGCCCCGGTGTCAACGCCCGCACCCGCCCCGTAGCCATCTCGACGGTTCGCACCCTCGCCAGGCACGATGAACAGGCCGCGATCGACCTGCTTGCACATCTTCTGCTGAAGGACCGGGAGGCCCGAACCGTCAGCGCCGCCGGCGATGCGCTCGCCGCGATCGGCGGCGAGAAGGCCGAGGCCGCCCTGAGGGAGTACGCCGCGGGCGCACGCTCCGGCATCCAGCGCAGCCAGGCGGCCCGATGGCTCGGGGTGATCGGCGCAACCGAGAACGCGGCCCGCTAGCCCCCCGCCGCGCTCAGCCGCCGGAACGGGCCGCCCACCGCGCGACGAACGCCTCGTACTGCTCCGGCGTGTCGATCCCCTGGTGCGTGGACTCCCGCACCGCGACGGCGATCTTGTACCCGTGCTGGAGGATCCGCAGCTGCTCGAGCGACTCGCACCGCTCCGCGGGCGTGCTCGGCAGGTCGATGTAGATCTCCAGGAACGACCGGCGGTAGACGTACACCCCCACGTGCCGCAGCATCGCGGCGTCCGCCCCGCCGCGACCGTCGCGGTCGTACGGGATCGGCGAGCGCGAGAAGTACATCGCGCTCCCGTCGAGCGCCCGCACCACCTTGACCAGGTTCGGGTTCGCCGGGTCCTGGTCCGGCGCGAACGGCGTCGCCACCGTCGAGACCGTCGCGTTCGACGACGCCAGCGCCTCGACCGCCGCGTCGATCACCTCGGGGTCGATCTCCGGCTCGTCCCCCTGCACGTTGGCCACCAGCGCCCCCGCGGGCAGGTCCAGCTTCGTCGCGGCCTCCGCCAGCCGGCTCGTCCCGTTGGGGTGGTCACGGCTGGTCATCACGACGGTGGTGCCGAAGGGCGCGAGCGCCGCGGCGACGCGCTCGTCGTCCGTCGCCACCGCCACCCGCTCGATCGTCCTCGCCCGGCCGGCCGCCTCGACGACGTGCTGCACCAGCGGCATGCCGGTCCGGTCCGCGAGCACCTTTCCTGGCAGGCGGGTCGAGGACATCCTCGCCGGGATGATGGCGACGGCGCGGGGGGGCCACTGGCCGTAGGAGTTCATCGAGGACATGGGCGGGTCCGCACGCCGGGCGGTGGGTTACTCGCCCCCCTTGAGCGACGCGACGAGGGCCTTGATCTCCTCCCGCTTCGTGCGCACATCGCGGTAGTTGAACTGCTGGATCGCGATCTGCGAGGCCAGCTTGTACGCCTCCTCCGCGTCCGCCAGGTCCTTGTTCTCCTTCGCCCGGCTCTCCAGCGCGAGCATCAGCCCGTACCTGAGCTCCATCACCGTGTCGACGTCGTTGGGCGCCACCGCTTCGAGCGCCTCGCGGTACGTCTCGATCGCCCCGTCGTGGAAGTCGATCTTGGAGAACGCCTGGCCGAGGTAGTTCATCACCTTGATGCGGTTCTTGATCTCGGCCTTCGCCTCTTGGAACAGCGAGATGGCGTTGTCGTAGTTCCCCAGCTCGAAGTCCCGCTTGCCCAGCTCGAACTTCAGCCCCAGGTCCGTCGGGTAGTTCTCGACGCGGAGGCGCAGCTCCGCCACCTCCATGTCGAGCAGCTCCTGCCTGGCCTTCTCGTGCGCCGCCCGCGCCTCGTCGGTCGCCCCCTCCGCCGACGCCGCGGCGGCGAGCTTGTTCACCCTCCGCTTCGCCTGACGCAGCCTGATCTCCCCCGCCGCCTGGCGGAAGGCGAACTCCTGCGTCTCCTGGTAGGCCCGCATGAGCAGCGCGTGGGCCGACTCCTCGTCCTCCGGCGTCCCCCGCTCCAGCAGCAGCTTGGCGTACTTGCGGATCGTCGGCTTGTCACCGGGCCGCGCCTCGTAGTCCGCCTTCGCCGCCTCGATGAGCCGGTCGAGCGTGTCGACGGACTTGACGACCCGCTCCTCCTCCTCCAGCCGCCGCTGCTTCTCCGCGTCGCGGATGTTGGCCCGGAAGCCCCCCGCCTCGCCAACCTGGTCGAAGCCCCCCTTGGTCATCGTCGCCTGCGCCGCCATGTTCCGCAGCGCGGCGTCCAGCTTCGAGTCCGACGGGTCGATGTTCAGCGCACCCTGCCCGGCCTTCACCGCCAGGTCGTACTCGGCGAACTTGTCGAACGCCTCCATCAGCATCAGGAAGTTGCCCTTGCGGGGCTTCTTGTCCGCCGCCGCCACCGCCAGCGCCCGCCGACCCAGCCAGATCGTCGGCGCCGGCAGCCCGAGCCCCGCCGCCGTCGTCGTCGCCGCCACCGCGAGATTGGCGTCCGTCGGGTCGCACCCCCATTGCAGCAGCGTCTGCAGGTACCTCTCCAGCGGCGTCTTGCCGCTGAACGTGCGGACCATCTCCCGGCTGGGCGCCTTCTTCGCCGCCCCGCCGAGGTACGCCGCGGCCGACTGGAAGAACCCCTCCAGCCCCTCCGTGCTCGACGGGTCCTGACGCAGGCCGCTCAGCCACGACGTCATCGCGTACTCGTAGTTCGTCGCGTCGTGCACCGTCTTGGCGTGGGAGAAGAACCGCTTGGCCTTCTCGGGCGAGAACTCGAACTGGCCGTTGCCTCCATCAGCCGCCGCGGGCGGTGCTGGTGGTTTTCTCCCGAAGATCGCCAAAGGCCCGCTCCTTTCAAACGCGGAGATCGACGCCCAACCGGGCGCCCCCGCGCGGCCATCGCTCCCGTCCCCGTCCCCCTTCCCCCCGCCGCAACCCTTGAATCACCCCTTTCAACCCCCTATCAATGCTCTCCCCACCCCTGCCAGACCGCCAACGCCCGCCCCACTGCCGCGGCGGCAATGCTATCGGAAGGACGGATCGAGCGTCAACGCCGCCGCAACCCCCCTCCGCGAGGGGGCTTCCGGCGGTGCGGGAAGGGACCGGGAGACGCGCCAGGCTGACTCGGGGGCCGGCGGACCACTAAACTCCATCGATGCCGATCGACCCAAGGGATTTACGCATTGTTCACTACCCGGATCCCATTCTCCGCCGCCGGTGCGCCCCCGTCGCCGAGGTCACGCCGGAGGTCCGGGCGGTCGCCGAGCGCATGATCGAGCTCATGCGCCAGGCCGAGGGAATCGGCCTCGCCGCCCCGCAGGTGGGGCTCCCCTGGCGCCTCTTCGTCGCCGATGTGCCCCCCTCGCCCGACGACAAGGGCCGGTCCACCGAGCCGCCGAGCGCGACCGCCGGCCCCGTGGTCTACATCAACCCCATCCTCTCCAACCCCGTCGGCCCGCCCGAACCGCTCCAGGAGGGGTGCCTCTCCCTCCCCGACATCACCGGCGACGTGCAGCGCCCCCCGGTGATCACCATCACCGCCACCGACCTCGACGGGCGCGAGTTCACCCAGACCGGCGCCGGCCTCCTCGCCCGCTGCTGGCAGCACGAGTACGACCACATCGAGGGCGTGCTGATCATCGACCGCATGACGCAGATGTCGCGCCTGAAGAACCGCGCTGCGCTGCGCGACCTCGACCGGCTCGCCGCCTCGGCGCGGGGCGGCAGACGTTGACCCCCCGCACTCATCCGCGTCTACGCTGTGCATGAACGCCCCCTGGAACTGCCGCCGCGACCGCGCGGCGCGGGATTGAGTCCTCCATGCGCATCCTCTACTTTGGTTCCGGCGCCTTCGGCCTGCCGACGCTCCAGCGCCTCGCGCAGCGCCACGAGATCCTCGGCATCGTCACGCAGCCCGACCGACCCGCCGGCCGCGGCGGCAAGCTCACGCCGACGCCCATCGCCCAGTGGGCCTCCGAGCACCTCCCCGGCGTCCCCATTTTCAAGCCCGAGCGAGTCGGACGCGCGGAGGCCGTCGCCGAGCTCCGCGCCCTCGCCGGCCCGGGCAAGGCCGACGCCTGGGTCGTGATCGCCTTCGGCCAGAAGCTCCCCGCCGCGCTGCTCGAGGGCGTCTTCGCGATCAACCTGCACGCCTCGCTCCTGCCCCGCTGGCGCGGCGCTGCGCCGATCAGCGCCGCGATCCTCGCCGGCGACGTCGAGACCGGCAACTCCGTCATCACACTCGCCGACCGCATGGACGCGGGCCTCATCCTCGCCCAGTCGCGCCGCCCCATCGACCCGATGACCACCGCGGGCGAGCTGCACGACCAGCTCGCCCAGGACGGCCCCGCGCTGGTCGAGCAGGCGCTGGAGGCCCACGCCCGCGGCACGCTCTCCGCCCGGCCGCAGGACGAGTCGCAGGTCACCATCGCCTCCAAGCTCAGCAAGTCCTCCGGCGAGATCGATCCCGGCCTCCCCGCCGACTTCCTCCGCCGCCAGGTGCACGCGATGACGCCATGGCCCGGCGCGACGGTGATGTTCCAGGACAAGCCACTCAAACTCCTGCGCGTCGAGGAATGGCCCGGGGCGCAACCGACAGGCGAGCCCGGAACGCTTGCCGATATCGAGCGCGGCGTGTTAATCTGCGGCCACGGCACCGCGCTGCGCCTCATCGAAGTCCAACCCGCGGGCAAGCGACCGATGATGTGGGCCGACTTCGCCCGCGGCCGCCGCATCGAGCCGGGGTCCAAGATGACCCCGGCAGGAGCATGACAGTTGTTGACTCTCTGGGATCTGATCGAGCCGGTCGCCAAGCGGCTGGACCTCCGCCCCCCGCCGCCGCGAGCGACCGCGCGCCCCGCCGCGAGCCCGCGCAGAAAAAAGTCGCGGCCGAACCCCGACAGCATGCAGGCCAAGTACGACGCCGTCGTTCAGGAGATGCTCCGCACCCACGGCATCCGCGTGCGCAAGTGGCGCACCAGCATGACCGGCGTCGCGTGGACCGTGACGTACACCGACGGCACGGTCTCGCGCCTCATCGAGTCGCCGCGCCCCAGGGGCCCAATGTCCGCCGCGATCTTCCTCCACGAGGTCGGCCATCACGCCATCGGCATCGGCCGCTACCGCCCCCGCTGCCTGGAGGAGTACCACGCCTGGGCGTGGTCGCTCCAGCAGATGGAGGCCCACGGCCTGAACATCACCGACGCCGTCCGCTACCGCGTGCACGCCTCGCTGCATTACGCCATCGCGAAGGCCCTCCGCCGCGGCATCAAGGACCTGCCGCCGGAGCTCGCCCCCTACACCACCAGGCCCCCCCGCCTCCGAAAAAAGACCGGCGCCCGCGCCTGAGCGTCAGGAACATCCCGGGCAGGATTCGAACCTGCGACCTGCCGCTTAGAAGGCGGCTGCTCTATCCAGCTGAGCTACCGGGACAGGTGCGCGGCCCGTGGGGCAGGCCGCAGACCGGAGTTTAGCCGGATCCACCCCGCGGCCGGCCCGGCCTACACCGCTTTCCCGAGCCATGCTGCTCAATCGGAACCGTTCCGATTTGCCAGTAGCCGATCCGGCTTGGCCGTGCAAAGATATAGTCCCGCGACCGGGCGTCGTCAGGCCCGGTTCGCCGCCCCATCCTCGCTCCTCACCAACGAGAACGGCATGAACCCACCGGCTCTGACGCCCTCCGCTCCCGCGATCTCGGTCTCCACCACGGAGCCTGTCGAGCGGGCCGAGGCGGCCATAGAGCCAAAGGGGACCTTCGCCTCCATCATCGAGCTGACCAAGCCGCGGATCACCCGCCTGGTCACCATCACCTCCACCGTCGGCTTCGTCATGGCCGCCCTCGGGCGTGAGGATGGGTGGATGACCGGCGAGATGGCCCTCGCCCTGGCCGGGGCGACGGTCGGGACGGCCCTCTCCGCCGCGGGCGCCAACACCCTGAACGAGTGCTGGGAGCGGAGCCGCGACGCGGTCATGCCGCGGACGATGACCCGCCCTCTGCCGCAGCGCCGCGTCTCGATGCCGCTGGCGGTGAGCGCCGGCCTGGGCTTCGCCGCGGCCGGGGTCCTGCTCCTGTGGGCGATGAACGGCGCTGCGCCGGCGCTCGTCTCGCTCGTCACCATCCTGAGCTACGTGCTGATCTACACCCCGCTGAAGCCGGTGACGCCGCTGGCGACGCTCGTCGGCGCCGTGCCCGGCGCCCTGCCCCCGCTGATCGGCTGGTCCGCCGCGATCGTCGTCGGCTCCGGGCTGACGGGCTTCGAGGCGATCCGGGCGCCCCTCTCGGGGGACCTGGCGTGGGGCGGCTGGGGGGGATGGGCGCTCTTCACGCTCATGTTCGTTTGGCAGATCCCCCACTTCCTCGCCATCGCGTGGATGTACAAGGAGGACTACGCCAAGGGCGGCTACAAGGTCCTCCCCGTTGTGGACCCGACCGGGACGACCACCGCGGGCGTCATCCTCCTGTGGACCGCGACGCTGCTGATGGCGACGCTCGGCCCGGCGCTGGCGATGCCCAAGCAGCTCGGCGCGGTCTACCTCACGGTCGCGGTCCTCACGGGCGTACCCTTCTTCTTCGCGGCGGTGCGGCTGGCGAGACGCCGGATGCGCCCGGAGGCGAAGCACGTCTTCCTGGCCTCCATCGCCCACCTCCCGCTGCTGCTCGTGGCGATGGTCGCCGACGGGCTGATCGGTGCTCTCTAGCCGGCCCCTCGGGGATCCGGCGGAGGTTCGCGGCACGATGACGCCATCGCCGGCGCGGCAGTCCAGCACAACCGAGCCCCGGACGGCCCACGCGGCGGAAACCGGGCGGAACGAGCCCGGGGCGAACCCGCACCCCGCCATCGAACTCACGGACGTCTGGCGCACCTACCCCCTCCGGCGCGGGCGAGAGCGGGGCGAGCTCGTCGCGCTCCAGGGCGTCTCGCTGACCGTCCCCGCCGGGCAGCGCGTCGCGCTGCTGGGGCCCAACGGCTCGGGCAAGTCCACGCTGCTGCGCATCCTCGCCACGCTCGACCACCCCGACGCCCGTGAAGCCACCTCGGTCGCCATCCTCGGTGCCGACGGCCGCCGGCGCAGCGCGATTGTCCGCGTGCGCTCCCGGCTCGGCGTCGTCTTCCAGTCCCCCGGGCTCGACGCCCTGCTGAGCATCGAGGAGAACCTCGCCGCGCAGGCCTCCCTCTACGGCCTCAGGGGCGCGGCGGCAAGATCGCGGATCGCCTGGGCCGCGGAGAAGCTGAGCCTGACCGACCGCCTCCGCGACCGCGTGGGCACGCTCTCGGGCGGGCTCGAGCGGCGCGCGGACCTCGCCCGCGCCCTGCTGCACGACCCCGACCTGCTTTTGCTCGACGAGCCCACCACCGGCCTGGACCCCCGCGCCCGCGAGGAGTTCCTCGCCACCATCGACGCCGTCGCCGGCGAGCTCCGCGGCGACGGCCGGGCCCCCATGACCGTCGTCATGAGCACCCACCTCATGGAGGAGGCCCAGCGAGCCCAGCGCGTCGTCCTCCTGCACCGCGGACGCATCATCGCCGACGAGCAGCCCGACGCCCTCCGCCGGCGCATCGGCGGCGTCATCATCCACTGCCGCTCCGATGCGGACCGCGCCGCCGAGGCGGCGGATATCCTCCAAGGGGCGGGCCTCATCGTCTCCGCTTCGCCGGAGCCCGGCGGCGCGGCGTCGGTCGTCGTGGCCCGGGTTCCGGAGGACGGCGCGGGGCTGGAGGGGGCGCTGGTCGCGCTCGTGCGGGCCGGAATCCCCTTCGAGGTCGGCCCGCCGACGCTCAGCGACGTCTTCCTGACCCTCACCGGCGAGCAGCTCCACGCCGGCGACTCCGCCGCGGCCAACGGCTCCGCGCCCCCGCGCCACCGCGCAAGGAGGGCCCGCCGATGAGCGCACCCGCCGCCCTGACCCCCGGCAGCATCGGCCCCGGCGCGTTCGCCTCGCTGCTGCGGCGCGAGGTCGTCCGCTTCCTGCGACAGCCCTCGCGCGTCGTCGGCTCGCTTGGGACGGCGATCATGATCTGGCTCGTCCTGGGCTCGGGCTTCGCCGGCTCCTTCACCGCCGCGGGCCCGCAGGGCGCCGCGAGCGGTGCCGGGGACGGCGCGGCGGGTTCGCTCCAGTACGCGGCCTACGTCGTCCCCGGCATGGCCGCGATGGTCGTGCTCTTCACCTCCATCGTCGCGGCGATCTCCCTCATCGACGACCGCCACGCGGGATTCCTCCAGTCCGTCCTCGTCAGCCCCGCGCCGACGTGGGCAGTGGTCGGCTCGAAGGTCGCCGGGTGCGCCGTGCTGGCGGTCGGGCAGGGGGCGCTGGTGCTGATCGCCTCGCCGCTCGCGGGGGTGCCGCTGTCGCCCCTGAGCCTGCTGCTGTCGCTGCTCGCGCTCGGCTGCATCGCGCTCGGCATCGGCGGGCTCGGGCTCGCCCTGGCGTGGCGGATCGACTCCGTGCAGGGCTTCCACGGCATCATGAACCTGGTGATGATGCCGATGTGGCTCCTCTCCGGGGCGTTCTTCCCGGTCGCCAGCGCGGCCGGGTGGCTCCGCTGGGTCATGCTCGCCAACCCCATGACCTGGGCGACCGAGGCGCTCCGCTGGTCGCTCCTGGGCGAGGGCTCGGGCGGCCCCGGCCCGGGGCTCGCCTGGATCGGCGCCGTCGCCTTCGCATCCGCCGGCGTCGCGCTGCCGTGGTCCATCCTGAGGCGGGGAATGAGGCAATGATGCCTCTCCCACAGCTGAATCAAACCACGGGGAGGAAGCGATGAACGGCGCGATGAAGGCGGTGCTGATCCTGGCGGTGTGCGTCTTCCTGGGCTCGGCGGGGATGCTGCTCTTCCTCAGCGGCATGCGCTCGGCCCGCGGCGACGACGCCCCCGCCGCGACGGCGGCCGCCGGGAACCACCGCTCCGCCGACCCGCTCAAGCCCGACCCCATCGCCGAGGACCTCTCCCTCCCGCCCTTCGAGCTCACCAGCATCGACGGCGAGACGGTCACCAACGACGTCTTCACCGGCCGCATCACCGTCGTGGACTTCATGTTCACCCACTGCCCCCTCGTCTGCCCGATGATGACCGGCACGATGGCGGACCTGGCCGACAAGCTCGAGGGGACCGGCGTGCGGTTCCTGAGCATCAGCGTGGACCCCGAGCGCGACACCCCCGAGCGGCTCCGCGAGTTCGCCGCCCGCTTCGGCGCCGACCTCTCCCGCTGGACCTTCGCCCGCGGCGAGCGTGAGGCCACCTGGCGGCTCGTCCGCGAGGGGCTCATGTTCGCCATCGAGGACGACGACAGCCTGACGATCCCCCTCGCCGACGGCTCGACGATGCTCAACATCCGCCACCCGTCGCACTTCGTCCTCGTCGGCCCCGACGGCCGCGTGCTCGGTCTCTACAGCTCGACGAGCGAGTCCGACGTGAGGGCCCTCGAGGCGCGCGCCCGGGCCGCAGCGGCGCAGCTGGACAAGTAGCTCCCCCCCGCGCGAGCGGCGGTCACGCCCGAGGCGGCCGCTCGGTATCGCCGGGCTCCGGCTTCGGGGCGTCCCCGGCGCGGGCGTCACGCGCACCGGCTCGGAGCAACGCGGCCCGCGCCCTGGCCTTCGCCGCGGCGATCTCGGCCCGCATCTCCCCCGCGGCGACGAGCAGCCGCGGGCTGGGCCGCCCCGACTTCCTCGGCCCTGATGTGCTCCCTGAGTCGCTGGATTCCACGGTGCTTCCAGTTGTTGACGGTCGTGACGCGGACGCCGAGGGAGGCGGCCGCGTCGCGGTAGCTGAGCCCCTCGCACACGATCATCCGGACCGCGTCCTGCTCCTCGGAGCTGAGCCGGTCGAAAGCGGTCAGCACGGACCGGTGATCGTCTCGCTCGGATCCGGTTCGGGCGTCCGTGGCCCGCTCGACGTTGCGGGCGAGCTCGGCGACGAGCCCGCGGGAACGCTCGCTGCGCCGGTGGCGGCGCTTGAGCATGTTGTCGGCGATCTTGATGAGATAACTCACCGAGACCTGCCTTGTTTCAATGTTCGCGCGGGAAAGCAGCCGGATGAAGACGTCCTGCGCCACCTCCTCCGCCGTCGCCGGATCGGTCGAGCGGCGGACGAAGCAGTAGACGCGGTCGAAATAGGCCTCGAAGAGCCTCAGGACGGCCGCGTTGGCCTGGCTTGTGGTCACTGGCGATCTCCCACGAGCCTCGGGGCTGGTCGGGAACAGAGGCACGCACCGCCGGAATCCCTGGCTCTGCTGTGCTGCCCCGAGAGCGGGGCGGAAGAAACGGCCCGGCGCCCGAGCGGGCGCCGCGGGAGGCCCACGGTACCGGACCCGCCGGAGCTTCCCACCTTCGCAAGCGAAAATTCACCCCCGAATCCGGTGCGTCCCGCAGTTCCGAAAGAAACCGCGCCGAGTGTGGTTGTCTCGGGTGCCGATCCTGTCGGTTGACACGAGCAGCAGGCGGGAAGCCCCGGAACGGATCGAGGGCAGAGAGACACGGGGATGTGCGGACGGATCCGCCCCCCCCTCCCGCCCGCCACGCCCTGCAAGCCGATCGCCGCGGAACGGAGGCCCGCGGGCCCGCCACGGAAGGCGGGGATCGAGGGCCGCTCGTGCTTCCACTCCTTCTCGGGCGTCCGGCCGTAGCCGACCGGACGCCCGATTCACGAACCCGGGGGGAGCGCGGATGCACACAGCGGAGGCTGTCGGATGGGCGCGGAGCGCAGCGCGGTCGCGGCGTGGGTGGCCTCGTGGGACGACCGGGAACGGCCGTCGGCCCTGGCGGGCCTGGCGGAGAAGTCGCGGACGCTGCGCGAGGCGTTCGGAGGCGATTGCGGCGCGGGAGAGGCGGAGATCCTCGCCGGGGCCGTCTTCCTCGAGTACGCCGAACGCGTCGGCGTCTGCCCGCTGGAGCTGCACTGGCTCCTCGGCGACGCCGCCGCGGCCAGCGCGGAGGCGGTGCTCGCGGTGCGCGTGCAGATGATGATCGAGGATGCGGCGCAGCGGCGCGCCGGGGGCGATGCGATGGACGCTCAACGACGGGCTCCACGGGTGGCCGGTCGCGGCCGCCCGTGCTCCGGCCGCGACATCGAGTCACGGCGCGAGCAGAGAGAAGAATCACGGCCGGGCGAGGCGCCCAGCCGTGGCGCCCCGACGCGGTAGGTCATCGCGCGGCCTTCATCGCCCGCTCGACGGCGTCGATGCTCTTGGGGATCGCCCTGGTGATGATCTCGTTGCCGCCGCGGGTGATGACGACGTCGTCCTCGATGCGGATCCCCGTCTTGCGGTCGGCGAGGTAGATCCCCGGCTCGATCGTCAGGACCATGCCGGGCTTGAGCGTCCCGTCCGGGGTGATGTCGTGCACCTCCAGGCCGAGGTGGTGGCCGATGCCGTGCATGTAGAAGTCGCCGTAGCCGGCCTTGTCGATGATCGACCGGGCCGCGGCGTCGATGTCGTTGACCAGGTGGGCGCCGGGCTTCGCGGCCCGGATCGCCGCCTCCTGGGCGCGGAGCACGATGGAGTACAGCTCCCGCTGCTCCCGGGTGAACCTGCCGCTGACGGGGAAGGTGCGCGTCACATCGCAGGCGTAGGCCGCGCCGGCGGGGCCGAAGGAGGCGCCGGCGTCGATGACGAGCAGGTCGCCGTCCTCGAGGGTCGCGTTGTTCGCGTGGTAGTGCAGGACGGTGCCGTTGAGGCCGGAGCCGACGATGGAGTTATACGCCGTGCCGCGGGCCCCCGCTCGCTTGAAGCCCGTCTCCAGGGCGTGCTGCACGTCGGCCTCGTTGGCGCCGGGCCGGATCGCCGCCATGGCGGCCTTGTACCCCTCGGCGGTGGCCGCGGCGGCGCGGCGCATCAGGTGCAGCTCCGCCGCGGACTTGACCGACCGCATCTGCGCCAGCAGCTGCGTCCGGTCCTCCAGCGCCACCCCCGGGATCCGCTCCGCGAGCTTGCGATAGACCGCCAGGTCCGGGCTGACCGGGGCGTCGTAGACGGCGAAGGGGTGCAGCAGCGCGAAGCGCTTGCGCCGGCGGACGGCGTTGGTGAGCATCCGCGGCAGGTAGTTCGTCCGCATGATCGTCCCGAAGCCGGTCCGCTGCTTCAGCGCGGCGCCGATCTCCTCCCGCAGCCCGTCCCAGCGGTCGAGCTCGGGGTTGATCGGGCGGAGGAAGAGGATGCAGCGGTGACGCGGGTTGTCGTTCTCGGGGTCGAACAGGACGGCCGCGCCCTGCTCGTCGGCGATGCCGGTGAGGTACTGGAACGACGCATCGGCCTGCCAGATGCCGTGGAGCGACGCCGCGCCGTCGCCGGCGAAGTAGACGGCGACGGCCCCCTTCAGGGCGTCGAGGATGCGCTCGCGGCGCTTGGCGAACTCGGAGAGCTTGATCAGGTCCTGCGGCATCTGCGGTGGCTCCGTGGGATCGTGGGCGCCGCGCGGGTCGCGCGGCGCGCCGGACGCGGCGTGGGGTATACCGGCGTCAGGGTATCAGGAGGCGGCGTCGCGGGCGCGGGCCGAACGGGCGACAGCGCCGCGGATCCGTTCCGCCGTCTCCTGGGCGTACGCGTCCCGCTTGCCGAACCCCGGCGCAGCGCCCGCGGCCTCGGCCTGCGCCTGCGCATCGGGGTAGTTGCTGACGAGCATCATCGCGGCGTGAGAACCCGGCGCGAGGTCGCGGATCAGGTCGATCCCGCTGGCGTAGCCGACGTCGGTGTCCAGCACGCGGTTGACGAGCAGCAGGTCGGCGCCGGCGGCCGCGGCCCTGAGGGCCTCCGGGTCGTCGGCGGACTCGATCTTCGCGCCGGGCACGGCGCGCTGCGCGACGTTGCGGAGCATGAAGCTGTCCGGCCCGCAGTGGCCGACGAGCACGATGACGGGGGTATGGTCAGACATGGTCGGTGGCGCCGCCCGACGGAGTGACGGCGAGCGTGACGGTGCGGGAGGTGATGCGGAGTTCCATCCGGGGCCAGCAGAACGTGCGCGGGGCCGTCGAGCCGTCGCGGACCGCCTCGACCGCCGGGTCGAGCAGCCGCCCGGTGAGCCGATCGAGCCGGCGGCCGCTGAGGAGCTTGGCGGCCCCGAGGCGGAGGGTCTCGGCGACGACGACGGCTCGCTCCTGCCGGAGCGTGCCCCTGGGCCAGGTCAGGCTGACGCCGCGATCGAGGACCGACTCGTTAAGCAGCGCAACCGCGCGGTCGTGGACGAGCCCCGCGAGGTCGCGGAGGACCTGGGCGGAGCGCGCGATGCGGGCCTCGCCCCTCGGGCGGAGAGCGACCAGGTCACGCGCCGGCCCGTGGCGAACGGCGGCGCGGAGGCGGGAGGTGTCGGCGTTGGTGGCATCCTCGCGCCAGGCCCAGCCGGCGAGCGTGCAGATCCGCTCGGCGTCGGCGCGGGAGACGTGGAGCATCGGGCGGATGAGCGTGATCTCCGCGGCGGCATCGAGCCGCCGCGAGCGGGCGATGCCGGCGAGGCCGCGTGGGCCGCTCCCACGAAGCAGGGCCATCAGGAGCGACTCGGTCTGGTCCCCGGCGTGGTGCGCGGTGGCGATGAACCGGATCTCCCGCTCCGCGGCCATCTCCGCCAGGGCCCGGTACCGGAGCCGGCGCGCGACGGCCTCGGCGTTGCCCTTGCGGGGCTGAACCGAGATGTGCGCTTCGGCAATGGGGAGGTCGAGCATCGCCGCGAGTTCACGGACGGCGTCCCGGTCGGCGAGGGCCTGCTCGGCGGGGCGCATGTCGTGGACGACGTGGGCGAGGGTCAGTTGCCCGGGCTTCGCGGCGCCAGCCAGTGCGAGGACAAGGGCGGAAGAATCCGCACCGCCGGAGCAGGCGACGAGGGTCGGAGCGGCTCGTGGTGGGCGGGGGCGGCCGCCGGTGGACTCAGCGCCGGGGGAGGTCAGGCGTCGCCAGGCGAGGACCACCCCCTTCGCCGCCGGATCGCGGCGGACCTTGGCGAACTCTGCGGGGGCAGGGGGAGGAGCCGGCACGAGGCATGGTAGGGGCCGGGCCGCGGGATCGTGTACGATGGCCGAACAGTGAGCGAGAACGGGCTGGATGGACTGGTGGTGTGGGTGGCGGGGGCGGTGACGCCGCGGGGCGGCGCGGGGAGCGGCATGAGCCTCAGCGGGGCATGGGCGTGGGTGGCGCTGGGGCTGATGGCGGTGGGCGTGGGGATCCTGGTGTACTACGTGGCGCAGCTGCGACGGGAGCTCGCGGCCCGGGATGGGGTGGAGGATGCGGGGGTGAGGTTCGCGTCGGGGGAGGTGCTGGCGGATGTCGATGAGCTGTCGCGCCGGCTGGCGGAGGAGCTCGACCGGAAGGCCGCGAGGCTGGAGCGGCTGATCGCGGAGGCCGATGCGCGGCTGGAGCAGTTGGAGCCGGCGGTGCGGCGTGCGGGGAGCGCGGCCGACGGGCACGCGCCGGTCCGGGATGGGGGCCTTGACCCGGTCAGCGTGCAGGTGTACGAGATGGCCGACCGCGGGTGCTCGGCGGTGGAGATCGCCCAGAGCCTGGGGCAGCACGTGGGGAAGGTGGAGCTGATCCTGGCGCTCAGGAGGTAGCCGGGTCCCCGAGACGGCGGCGGCGGACGGCGTCGAGGCAGAGGACCTCGAAGATGATGTGGCCGGCGAGCAGCGCGGTGATGCCGGAGACGTCGCGGTCGGGGAGGACCTCGACGACGTCGGCGCCGACGATGTTGACCCCGCCGCCGGTCCCCTCGCCGTCCGCGGCCAGGCCGCGGAGCAGGGCGAGGACCTCGGCGCTGGTGAAGCCCCCGATGCTGGGGGTGCCGGTGCCGGGGGCGTAGGCGGGGTCCACGACGTCGATGTCGAAGGTGAGGTAGGTCTCCTGGTCGCCGAGGGAGCGGAGGAACTGGGCGATCCGGGCCTGGCCGTCGCCCTGCGACCAGTCCTCGTAGGTAACGATGGTGACGCCGTGCTCCTGGGCGTACCTGAGGTCGTCCTTGGTGTTCAGCGGGCCCTTGATGCCGATGCTGAGCATCCGCTGCGGGTTGATGACGCCGGTCTCGATGGCGCGGATGAAGGGGGAGGCGTGGCTCCACTTCTCGCCGAGGGTGCTGTCGAGCGTGTCGAGGTGGCTGTCGAAGTGGATGAGGGCGAGGCCGCCCTTGGGGCTGCCGCGGCGCTGCCAGGTGGCCTTCATGTTGGAGAAGGCGATGGAGTGGTCGCCGCCGACGGCGAAGAGCTTGGTGGACCCCGGGTCGCCGATGGACATGGCGAACTCGGCGACGGTCCGGGCGTTCTCGGCGGCGTTGTAGGGCTGGACGGGGGCGTCGCCGGCGTCGGCGAGGCTGAGGGTGTCGCAGATGTCGATGTCGTGCTCGATGGAGTAGCGCTTGACGTACTGCGACTCGTCGCGGATGGCGCGCGGGGCGAAGCGGGCGCCGGGGCGGTACGTCACGCCCGAGTCGAACGGGACGCCGTAGATCGCCCAGTCAACGGGCGAGTTCTCCGGCACGACGTCGGCAAGGCGCGGGTAGCGGCAGAAGGTGGAGACGCCGGCATAACGCGGCGACCTGCGGGCGTCGGGGAGGATGGTCTTCTTGGGCATGTCAGGGAGTTTAGCGGGGGAGGGGTTGGGGATGTAGAGGTGAAGAGGGGAGCAGGTGTGGAGGTGAGGGGACGGGGAACTCGGCCCCATTCCGGCCCGAAGCGGCGGGCGCCATCCCGTAACTCGGCTACGGTGCCAAAGAAAAATCGCACGCCGCGGGGCGTGCGACTTTGTAGACGTTGATGCGGGCCGGCCCGGCGTCAGGCCGCGTTGGCCGGGACGGCGCGGGAGGCCTTCTGGGCGGTGGCCATGAGCTCGTCGAAGACCTTGGGGTCCTCGATGGCGATCTGGCTGAGCATCTTGCGGTTGAGCGTGATGCCCGCGAGCTTGAGGCCGTTGATGAAGCGGCTGTAGCGCTCGCCGCGCATGCGGCAGGCGGCGGTGATGCGGGTGATCCACAGGGCGCGCATGTCGCGCTTGCGGTTGCGGCGGTCACGGTAGGCGTAGACACCGCCGCGGATCAGGGCGTTCTTGGCCTGGTACTTGTGACGGCTCTTGACGCCGAAGTGGCCGCGGGCAGCCCGGAGGATGCGCTTGCGCTTCTGGGTGCGTGCGGCGCCTTTGCGAACGCGGGGCATAGCTTGAACTCCATCGCAGCGCCCGTGCGGGGCGGCCGGTCACACGCGGCCGTCTTTGCTCCCGACGGACAGACTCTTCTCATCGCTCGTCGCACGCGCGGGGCGTGCGCCGGCTGAAATCTAGTTCTTCGCGGCCTCGGCGGCGGCCTGAGCGGCGCGACGCTCCTGGGGCGACGGGCTGCGCCGCAGGGCGGCGCGGGACTGGTCGCGCCCGCGGAGGCGGCGGTACAGCAGCCGCTCGAGGCGCTTCGCCTCGGGGTTCGACAGGTACTTGTCCTGACGGAGGCGGCGGAGACGCTTGGCGCTCTTGTGCGACCGCAGGTGCTTGCCGAACGCGCGGTTGTGGCGCACCAGGCCGGTCTTGGTGATCTTCATCCGCTTGAGGATGCCTTTGTGGCTCTTGTTCTTGGGCATGGTGCTGCTCGGCGAGAAAGTGACGGCGGGCGCCCGGTCCGTGGACGCCTCGTCCGGTTCGTGATCCGGTGGTCCGCCCCGGGCCGGCCCGCGGTCGGACTTGGGGGACGGGAACAATAGCCGCCCAGCGGGGGGGCAGCAAGGGGGGTGGCGTTCGAGACAGGGAGACGGGGAGAGGATGGGTGCATGGGCTGGAAGCTGGTGTGTAGATTCCATCCCGACCGCGGCGGGGTCGGGGCTAAC
>JBIQJK010000217.1:0-3818 GCA_044507535.1 Planctomycetaceae bacterium
CCCTCCCACCTCCCCCCGGCCCGAGCCCCGCCATGAACCCCTTCTCACCGTGGCACGGGCGTTCCAGCCCGTGTCTCCCTCTCTCTCCCTCTTCTTCATAATTCCGGGTGCCACCTTCTCCTCTGGGCGCCACGGCTGGCGGCTCTGCGCCGGCCGTGCTCCATCCTCTCCCGATTCTCTTCCTCTCCCCTCACCCCGGCCCTCTCACGTGGGGGGGGTGGGAGAGGGCTGGGGTGAGGGACCCCCGGCCCCCCTCCCCCCTCTCCATGCCTTCCCGACTCCCCCTCTCTTGATCTTCCGCCCTCTCAAGCCGCCCTCCCTGAGGGCGGGGGTTGGGGGCGGGTTCCCTTTTCACCTCTTCCCCTCCCTCACCTCCGCCCCTGCTCATCTCTTCACATCCACATCCCTCTACTCCCACCTCGTCACGTGCCACGACTTCTTCCCCCTCCGGATCGCGATGATCTTGCCGTGCAGCAGGTCCGCCGTGGTCACCCTCGCCTCCGCATCCACCTTCACCCCGTTGACCGAGATGCTCCCCTCCTTCAGCAGCTGCCGCGCCTGCCCCTTGCTCGTCGCGATCGACGTCTGCGGCAGCAGGTCCACCAGCGCCATCCCCTCCCCGCTCAGCAGCGACTTGTCGTGCGTGCTCGACGGCGCCGCCGCCAGCGCCTCCTCCAGCACCCCCTCCGGCAGCGACCGCACATCCCCGCTGAACAGCGCCCTGGCCGCGGCCTCCGCCCCCTCCCGCTCCGTCTTCCCGTGGATCATCTCCGTCACGCTCGCCGCCAGCGCGCGGTGCGCCTCCCGCGCCCCGGGGTTGGCCGCGTGCGCCGACATCAGCTCCTCGATCCGCTTCCGCGGCAGGAGGGTGAAGATCTTCAGGAACCGCTCCAGGTCCGCGTCCGCCGTGTTCAGCCAGAACTGGTAGAACGCGTACGGGCTCGTCCGCTCCGGCGTCAGCCACACCGCCCCCGTCTCCGTCTTGCCGAACTTCCCGCCGTCCGCCTTGGTCACCAGCGGCGCGGTCAGCGCGAACACATCCTCTCCCCCATCCCCCCCGTGCGCGTGCCGCCACCGCCGGATCAGGTCCACCCCGCCGACGATGTTCCCCCACTGGTCGCTCCCGCCCATCTGCACCGTCACCCCCATCTCCCGGTACAGGTGCAGGAAGTCGTACGCCTGCAGGATCATGTAACTGAACTCGGTGTAACTGATCCCCTGCTCGCGCCCGTGCAGCCGCTCGCGCACCGAGTCCTTCTGGATCATCGCGTTGACCGAGAAGTGCTTCCCCACCTCCCGCAGCACCTGGAGGTACCCCAGCCGCCCCAGCCAGTCCAGGTTGTTCACCAGCAGCGCCCGGTTGCTCACCCCTTCCGAGAAGTCCAGCACCTGACCGAAGATCCGCGACTGCGCCTCGACGTTCGCCCGCACCCGCTCCTCGGTCATCAACTGCCGCTCGGCCGACTTCCCCGACGGATCCCCGATCAGCCCCGTCCCGCCCCCCGCCAGCACCACCGGCGTGTGCCCCGCCAGCTGCAGGTGCCGCAGCAGCATGATCGGCACCAGGTTCCCGATCGTCAGCGAGTCCGCCGTCGGATCAAACCCCACGTACCCCCGCCGTCCCCCCTCCAGCCCCGCGCCCGCCGCCAGGTGCGCGCGCAGCCCCTCCTCATCCGTCGCCTGGTGCAGCAGGCCACGCCACTTGAGTTCGGCAAGAAGGTCCAACCCGGCGCTCATACGGCAACCACAGTAGGCGATGAAGAACCCCCCGGGCCACGAACCGGGGGGCTCACAGGGCTGGGTACAGGCGTCTGCTGGTCCGTGCAGGCAACGCACCGCCCCCGAGTTCGGCCTCTGCCGCGCCGAACTGCACGCGGAACGCCGCGCGGCGCCAGCGACAGGCACGCGGATCGGCGTCCCCCATCAATGTCCCTCGCTGCACGATCTACTGACCCGCGAGCGCTTGCGCCGGCGCCGGCTCAGTGCGGTCCGAAGACCTCCAGCTCGACCTCGTAATCCCCCTCCGGTCGAAGCTCCTTGAGATACTCGCGAAGCGCCGTGAGATCCTTCTCGGTGGGGACCCCGCCGGCGACCTTCAGCGCCAGGGGGTCCTCCGATACCACGTAAAAGCTGGCGCCCGCGAACGCGGGGCGCTCCGCGAGCCGCTCGTTGAGTTCCCTCACCAGCGTCCACCCGGGGGTGCGCAACTCGACGTCTCGCGTCGGCGTCAGCATCGGGACGAGGTGCCACAGCACCCATCCGAAGACCACCACCGTCGCCGCGACCAGCACAGAGAGCTTGATCTGATCGCTCCGCATCCTTGACTCCGATCTCGCCCGCCGGTTCCGTCGGCGGTCCGCAGCGCATCTAGCCTATTACGCCGATTCGGGCGAGGTCGCTTACGGTCGGAACGTCCAGTCAGGCCGATCCGCCTTGTTGGCCCATCGCCGCATGTCGCGCAGCTGCTCGAGGGACAGCATCTCGACGTGGCCGTCGGCCATGACCGTCACGGCCCGGTCCCGGTGCCGCGGATGCACGAAGCCCCAGTCGGCCGGGTTCATGTACTCGTCGAACCGGTTCGACGGGATCCAGTTGATGACCGTCGAGTTCGTCGGGTACCCGGAACGGGGCGGCGCGACCTCCCAGAAGCCGGGGACCACCGACGTCGACGCCGCCGGGGTCCAGTTGGCAGGGTTGCGGCCGTAGTTCGTCGCGGCGAACGAGCCGGTGGCCTTGATGTCCACGCCGCGGGCGGAGCAGAGCACCATCAGCATGCTCGGTCGGCGGATCTCTCGTGTCTCGGTGACGTACCACTTCGGACGCGGATGGCCCATGCCGCCGCCCGGCGTGTAGCCCTGCATGGCGCCGCGATGCCAGTTGCCCCCGACGTAAGTGCTGTTGAACCCAAGGGACGGGTGGTACGCCATCGCCGCGGGCAGAGAGCCGACATCCGAGTCGTAGAGCGTGGTCGGCGGCCTCCCGCTGTTGTTATAGGTCGCCTGCACCGGGCGACTACGGAACAGGTTCGCGGTTGGCTTGTGCACCATCAACTCATCGATGGTCATGCCCGTCGCGCCCATCCAGCGCAGACCGTTGACCTTGATGACGTTCCCCTCCACCATGTAGGTCGGGTTCCACGGGTCCGGGTGCAGCCAGACGTTGGCCCCCGGCGCGTTATTCAGGTGGCCCGCCGCCCACGGGATGTACCCGGTGAACGCGGCGTCCTTCTGCTCCATCGCATACGCGCTCCAGGCCACGAGTTTGTGCTGCCCCGCAGCCATCTCCTTGACCTGGTAGCCCAGCGCACGCGCGCCCTTGAGCGCCGGCAGCAGGATCGCCAGGAGAATCCCGACGATCAGCACGACGACCAGCAGTTCAATGAGCGTGAACGCGCGCGACAGAGAACGCTTCCCCGTGCCCGACGGGTGCCAAGTGGACATTGATTGTGCCTCCTCACGACCGAACCGACCGGCGACCGACCGGTCTTTGAGATAGCCGCAGTGTACAGCCCGCGAACTATCTTGCAAGCCCCTACCGGCAACTTGCCGACGGCCAGAACGGCCGCGGCCCCGCAAGAGCGCTGAACTTCGACCAAATCCGCGTTATCCGGCCACGATCGGGCCATCTTCGCGGGCTCCCCCCCCCTCCCCCTCCCCCTCCCCCTCCGGCCCCCCTTGCCCCCCGCCGGCATGCCCCCGGACTCCTCTTCTCTATACCCGCAGGGTGCCCCTTCTCTATACCCGCAGGGCGCCCCCGCCCGTCTTACCCATCTTCACACCCCCGCCCATCCCCCGCGCCCCCTCCCCGATCTTCCCCGC
>JBIQJK010000218.1:0-3815 GCA_044507535.1 Planctomycetaceae bacterium
AGCCTCGCCGCCTCCGACGGCAGCGCGCCCCCGCGCCCCATCCCCGTGTCCAGGAACACGTGCGCCGCCAGCGTCACCCCCAGCCGGTTCGCGATATTCGCCAGCGAGTCCAGCTGCCCCTCGTCGTGCAGCGCCACGTGCAGCCGACCCGCGGCCGCCGTCCGGTACAGCGCGTCGGTCCGGTCGATCTCCCGCACCGGCGAGAGCACCAGCACCGGGGCCGTCACGTTCGCCTCCGCCAGCTCCCGCGCCTCATCGGGCGCGAAGACCGCCAGCAGCTCCACCCCGCCCCCCGGCCCCTGCCCCGCCGTGGCGCGCTTCGCCAGCCGCACCGCCCCCAGGCCGTACGCATCCTGCTTCAAAACGGCGCAGATCCCCACCGCGTGCCCCTTCCCCGCCGGGGCCGCCGCGCTCGACGGGCTGACCACCCCCCGGATCGTCCGGATGTTGTGGTCAACGGCACGCAGGTCGATCTCGAGGCGGCTGCTGGACACAACGGGTTCCTTCGCTTCTGGCCGGCGGCCGGCGCTGGGCCCGCGTCCCGTCCGAGGGGCGCGGGGCGGTGCTCTTCATCATCCCCGGCGCGGGGCGCACCGGCCCCCCGGGGCCCCCACGACCCTTCCTTGTATCGACCGGGGCCGATCCCTACGATCAATCGTGCCCGGCCGAGCGCCGGAGCCATCGTACCGGCGTACCGGCGCCGACCGCGCGCCCGAAACCGATATTCGGGACACCTTCGTCCCCAGCGGGCACACATCAGGGCGCCCGCACTCCAACAACGCCGCGGCGGATCCCGCCCGCGGCGCCCGCCCCGATCCAGCCCGCCCCATCCATCCCTATGAGCGCCGAGAAGCCCGCCAAGACCAGGAAGAAGGCCGACATCCAGAAGCACATCGAACCCGAGCCGGCCACCGAGCTCGAGCCCGGCCTCGCCCCCGGTGCGCCCCTGAAGCCCGCCGGCCCCGACGCCCCCGACGACATCTTCGCCAGCGACACCACCTTCGAGGCCCTCGGCCTGCGCTCCAGCGTCCTCAAGGCCGTCAAGGAGCTCGGCTTCGAGAAGCCGACCACCATCCAGGCCCAGCTCATCCCCCTGATCCTCACCGGGCGGGACGTCCTCGGCCAGGCCAAGACCGGCACCGGCAAGACCGCCGCCTTCGGCCTGCCGCTGATCCACATGGCCGACAAGGGCGTCGAGTTCCAGGCCATCATCCTCGTCCCCACCCGCGAGCTGGCCATCCAGGTCGCCACCGACATGACCAACTTCGCCAAGTACACCCCCATCAAGACCTCCGCCGTCTTCGGCGGCCAGGCGATCCGGGTGCAGGCGAAGAAGCTCGAGCGCGGCCCCGAGATCATCGTCGCCACCCCCGGCCGCATCATGGACATGGCCCAGCGCGGCCTGATCCACTACCGCAACGTCAAGGCCGTCGTCCTCGACGAGGTCGACCGCATGCTCGACATCGGCTTCCGCGACGACATCCGCAGGATCCTCCGCTCCTGCCCCGCCCCGGGCCCGAAGGAGGAGGGCGGCGGCGGCCGGCAGACCATCTTCGTCAGCGCCACCATCAGCCCCGAGATCGAGTCCCTCGCCCGCTCCCACGCCAAGGACGCCCAGAAGACCGTCGCCACCACCGGCTCGCTCACCGTCTCCCGCGTCCGCCAGTTCCACCTCCCCGTCGCCCGCTGGGACAAGAAGCGACTGCTGCTTCACCTGCTCAAGCACGAGGACCCCGAGCTGACCGTCGTCTTCTGCAAGATGAAGCGCACCGTGGACGACGTCGCCAAGTACCTCCGCGCCAAGGGGATCGACGTCCACGCCATCCACGGCGACATGTACCAGTCCTCCCGAAACAAGGTCATCGAGACCCTCCGCAAGGGCAACCTCTCGGTGCTCATCGCCTCCGACCTGGCCAGCCGCGGCCTGGACGTCGAGGGGATCACCCACGTCATCAACTACGACCTCCCCGAGGACCCCGACCTCTACGTCCACCGCATCGGCCGTACCGCCCGCGCCGGCCGCCACGGCGTCGCCTGGAGCTTCGTCACCCCCGAGGAGGGCAAGCTCCTCACCCAGATCGAGCTGCTGATCAACGCCGAGATCCCCAAGCTCCACTACCCCGACTTCAAGCCCGGCCCCATCCCCGAGAACGTGCTCGTCTCCCAGCAGCTCGACGAGAAGCGGGCCAAGATCGCCGAGAGCTTCAACCGCTTCGCCGCACCCGCCGCCCTCCCCACCCCCGCCGCGGTCGACCCCAACAAGTTCCCCGGCGGCATCGTCCCCACCAGGCTCCCCCCGCGCCGAATGCAGGGCACCGTCAAGACCCGCAGCGCCCTCAAGGCCGCCATCGCCCAGACCATGCTCGGCAGCGCAGCCGCCAAGCCCGAGCCGAAGCCCGACTGACCCGGCCCGCGCCAATCCGGGCGCCACGGCCGGGCGATTGGGGGGACGCCCGGCCGTGCGCTTCTCCTCTCTCCCTCTCTCACCCGCCCACGCGTGCCCGCGCCGCCTCCACCCGCACAAACCCGCCCCCGCGCACCGCGTACCCCTCCCCGCACTCCGGGCACCGCACCGCCCCATCCACCACCGGCAGCTCGCCCAGCGGATACCGGCACACGCACTCGCGCCGCAGCCGCGGCGTCAGATGCCCGCCCCTCGCCCACGCGATGATCTGATCCACGCCCGTCACCGCCGGCCCCAGCAGGTTCACCGTGCCGCACGCCCTGCACGCGACCGTCGCCTCCGGCCCCACCGTCCCATCGAGCACCCCGCGGCAGCGGCGGCACCGGATCCGCCGCAGCATCCGGCGCACCCGGCGCACATCCCCGAGCCGGCTCGCCCAGGCGTCCGCCGCGAAGCCGAATGGGATCCAGCAGACCACCCACGCGCAGGCAACAGCCCAGCCCAGCGGCGACGGCCCCGATCCCCGCCGCATCCACCCCGGGGAGAACTCATCGAACACGAACAACAGCAAGAAGAACCCGAAGAGGAAGACCAACAAGACCAAGGCGTTCTCGGGCTGCCCGCCCCACCGCCGCGGCGTGTCCGCCCCGACCATCTCGGCCGCCAGCCGCGCGAGGTCCTCGTCGGAGAACCGCCGCAGCTCCGGGGCGCGCCGGTACATCCGTATCAGCCAGCGTTTGGGGCGGCGACCGTGCATGTGATCCAGTCTACCGCGCCGCCCGCCCGGGCCGCGTCCGCCGTGTGCCGCTGCGGCAGCCTTCAGGCGCCGGGGCAAACAGCGTCGCCTCCGTCAGCCCCTCCTCCGCGAGCACGATCCGCCGCCCGCACTCCGGGCAGACGACGCCTTCGTGGATCGGAAGCCCCAGTAGCGGGTACCCGCACCCAAGGCAGACGGCTTGTGCCAGCCGCCTTCGGATCGCCCGCCGGACACTCCGGTTCATCAACGCCACCCAGACGACCAGGGCGAGGGCGATAGACCCGGAGAACTGAACGAGGTCGACGGCGATCCCGAGCGGCGTGATCGCACGGTCCAGATTGAACCACGTCGGCGTCGTGACCGCTCGGAGGAGCTCGTTGCTCACAATCATCGCCGCGACGCCGGTGAAGGGCGCAACCGCGATGGCCATCAACCCGGTCGCGGTGCGCTGCCCCCTCAACTCCGCCATGAAACGCGCGCACCTTGCATCGGAGAACTCATCAAGCTCCGGCATCATGCGCCAAGGGCGGCGGCACGACCCGGGGCTCGCGCCCCGGGCTACACGCTGCCGCCGCTTCGCGGCTCCGGACTCGGATCGCAAACCCATACCCCACCCCGCCCACTACCATCCCCCATGTCCAACTCCCACCCCCA
>JBIQJK010000219.1:0-3343 GCA_044507535.1 Planctomycetaceae bacterium
AGGGGGGGGGGAGGGGGGCTGCCCCCCCAGAGCCGGGGGGAGGGGGGGGGGGGGGGGGGGGGGGGAGGGGGGTCAGCAGGGGGCGAGGAGCTGCTCGAGCCAGAGGGAGAGGAAGGCGGAGATGTCGGAGCTGTTCACGGCGCCGTCGCGGTCGATGTCGCCGATGCCGGTGTCGGCGCCGACGTTGGCGAGCCAGGTGGTGAGGAACGCGGAGATGTCGCCGCTGTTGATCGAGCCGTCGCCGTCCCAGTCGGCGGGGAGGAAGAGGACGACCTCTTCCGCGGGGACGTGGGGGGGGGGGCGGGGGGGGGGGGGGGGCCCGGCGCGGGGGGCGCGGGGGGGGGGGGGGGAGGCGAGGGAGGGGGCGCGGGCGTCGCGGGCGGGGCTGGCGGGGGAGAGGGTGAGGTCGCGGGCGGGGAGGTCGATGAAGAGGTCGGGCCAGGCGGAGGGGGGCGGGGCGGAGGAGTGGAGATCGTTGCCGGTCTGGGCCTGCCACTGGGCGAGGGTGAGGAAGGCGGGGCCGCCGGCGTTGATGCGGCCGTGGAGGATGTTGTGGTCGCCGGCGAAGCCGGGGAGGGAGTCGGCGGAGATGTCGATGCTGCCGCGGGAGGGGTGGAAGTTGAGGAGGATGTTGTTGAGGGCGGTGTTGCCCGTGGAGGCGTCACGGATGTTCAGGGCCCAGCGGCCGTTTTCCGGCATGACGACGGTGTTGTTGGCGACGAGGTTGTGGGAGGAGGGGAGGAGGCCGTCGATGCGGTAGAGGGAGATGCCGCTGGCGCGGTTGTCGTAGAGGACGTTGCTCACGATCGTGCAGTGGCGGATGCCGTCGCCGTTGATGCCGGAGCCCCCGCCGGGGGAGGTCTGGTGGTTGCCGCTGAGGTCGATGTAGTCGGCGCCCGCGGCGTTCTCGTAGATGGTGTTGCCCTCGACGAGGACGCCGGTCATGACGCCGTCGCCCCCCTGGGAGGCGTCGGCGTTGAGGTGGATGCCGTTGTTGGCGTTGGAGTAGATGACGTTGCCCCGGATGATGTGGCCGTCGCCGGAGTTGGAGAGGTAGACGCCGTGCTCGCGGGCGGCGTGGTGGATGAGGCAGTTCTCGACGGTGACGGCGTTCAGGTGGCCGGAGAAGATGTTGCGGTTGCCGTTGTGGTGGACGTGGCAGTTGCGGATGGTGATGTGGCCGGCGGCGGCGCCGGGGGGGCCGACGAGGCGGATGCCCTCGTTGGAGGTGCGGAGGTCGCTCGTGCCGACGACCTCGAAGCCCTCGAGGATGATCCACGAGACGGAGTCGAGGTTGATGCGGGAGCGGTGGTTCTGGCCGTTGAAGGCGGGGGCGGCGGTGTTGACGACGACGCCGGGCTGGGCGGAGAAGGTGATGGGGCTGCCCGCCGTGCCGGAGCGTCCGACGTTGAATCCGGCGTAGACGCCGGGGGCGATGAGGACGGTGTCGCCGGGGTTGACGACGTCGGCGGCGCGCTGGATGGTGGCGAAGGGGAGGTCCTGCGTGCCGGGGTTGGAGTCGTCGCCGCCCCCTCCGCCCGGCGCGGGCGGGGCGACGTGGTAGGTGGTCTGGGCGAGCGCGGGGAAGGAGAGGAGCGGGAGGAGCAGCAGGGCGAGGCGGACGGGGCGTGCGGGTTGCATGGAGGACGGTATTCCGCACGCGGGGTTGGGATGGGCGGGGGGCACGGATTGATCGCGCGGGCGGGGCGGTGATGATTGCGGGGCGATGCGGAAGGGGAGGGGGGAAGAACGGACTGGAGCGAGGACGCGTGATGCATAGGAAGGCGCAGGGGACGATGTACTACGTGCGGGACCTGGACCGCGCGGTGGAGTTTCACACGCGGGTGCTGGGGCACGTGCTGCTGCGGCGGCTGGAGTGGGGGTACGCGCACCTGGATGTGGATGGGCGCGGGGGGCGGATCGGGCTGTTCAGCTTGGAGATGTACGCGAGGGAGATGGGGGTGACGGTGGAGGGGGCGGGGCATCCGCCGGCGCGGCTGGTGGTGCAGGTGGCGGACCTGGAGGCGGAGGTGTCGCGGCTGCGCAGCGCGGGGGTGCGGACGACGGGGATCTGCGGGGAGAAGGGCGCAGCGCGGTCGGCGCACATCTTCGACGACGAGGGGAACGCGCTGTTCTACTGGGAGGATGGGACGGGGACGGTGGAGGGTGACGGGGGCTGATGGGCCGGCGCGGGGGGCTCGCCGGGGCGGCGCGCCCGACGGCCCGGGATGAAGAACATTTCATTGAAACGTCCGGGCACACCGGGCGTATGGATTACCAGTTGGCCGCTCCGTGGAGCGGCGAACTTGTGTGGCGCAGCGCTTGGTGTGATTCGGGGCGGGGCTTGGGCACATGAGTGCGGGGAAGGGTGGGGGACGGGGTGCGGCCGCTGTTGTTTCCGGCCGCGGAGTGGTGGCCCTGATGCATCGCGCACGGGTGGACAGCGGAGGGACGGGGCTTGGGGCGAGTGATCGGGGGCGGTGCAGGGGCGGTGCGGCGGCTGGGGTGCACGAGCCGGCCGCACGCGGGGCGAGGCGGGGGGGGAGCCACGAGAGGATCGGCAGCGGGGGGCGTGCGGCGGTGGCCGGCGCGCCTGTGTGTCGCCGCGGCGGTGGGCCGCGGCGAGGCGGGGCCGGCGCGGCGGGCGTGCGCGACGCCCGATGGGAGGGGGAACCGGAAGGTCGAGGGCCATGACGATCAAGCCTCACCCCGTGCTGTGTGTTGATGACAACGACTACATCTGCGAGGCGATCCGGCGGAAGCTGCGGGATCATCCGGAGTTCCCGTTCGCGGGGTCGCTGCCGTCGGCGGACCGGCTGGTGGAGGAGGTGGAGCGGACGGGTGCGGAGCTGGTCTTCCTGGACATGAACATGCCGGGGAAGGACCCGCTGGAGGCGGTGCGGGAGCTGGCGGAGCGCTGCCCGGGGGTGCGGGCGATCGCGCTGAGCGGGTACGTGCACGAGGAGATCATCGACCGCGCGCTGGAGGCGGGGGCGGCGGGGTACCTGTCCAAGAGCGAGGAGCCGGAGGTGCTGATGGAGGCGCTGCGGCGGGTGGTGGCGGGGGAGCTGGTGCTGAGCCCGGAGGTGATGCGGCTGTACTCGAGGTCCGGGAATATCGGGGTGGAATGAACGGGGCGGCGGGGGGGAGCGGGGATGAGCGGGCGCCGGGGCGGCGGCGCTGGCGTGGGGGCGCATCGGCGGTACCTTTGTGGGTGAGATGCAGCGCAGCGCGGGCATGATGCGTGTGTGGGTGATGTCGGCGGCGGCGTGCGCTGGGGCTTGCGCTCTCGGGTGCGCCTCGGGTGTGCCGGTGCGGGAGGGGGCGGCGTGGGCTGAAGGTG
>JBIQJK010000219.1:3353-3778 GCA_044507535.1 Planctomycetaceae bacterium
CGGGGGGCAGGGCGGGGCGTGGGAGGCGGTGTTCCTGCCGGCGGGGACGGCGGTCGCGCTGCTGGGGGATGAGCCCGCGCTGCGGCCGGAGTACGCGAGGCTGGACGACGACCTGTCGGCGCGGCGGGAGGGGCCGCTGCTGGCGACGGCGCAGTGGCCGGAGCGGGCGAGGCCGACGGTGACGCGGACGCGGCGGGTGTTCCTGGAGCGGGATGCGCGGTCGGTGCTGTTCTTCCTGCCGCGGCGGGAGCTGGAGAGGGACCTGGAGTGGCAGCGGTGGAGGTGGGGGGATGGGGATGGGGGGTGGTAGTCGGACAGGCTTTGCCGCGGAGTTGCCGAGGCGTCGGGGCGGCCCGGAGAGGGGAGTTTTCACGCGAAGGTCGCGAAGAACTCGAAGGAAGAGGAAGAGTCGGGGCGGAAGAGAG